>JANQFT010000568.1 GCA_028277685.1 Phycisphaeraceae bacterium | reverse complement strand
TGCCGCCGAGCAGGAGGACGAGCTGATCATGAACCCCTACCTGACCGTTGCCCTGGCGCCACGGGGCCCGGCCTCGGCGCGGCTGAGCGAGGACGGCGACGGTGCAGAAAGCGAACCATCATGATTGAGACGATCTCCTGCGGCCCGACGCCGGAAACCGCGTTATTCACCATGCCCGAGTTTCATGTGTGGGACCCATCGGTCATCCGTGTAGGCAATCGATATCACCTGTTTGCCTCGCGCTGGCCGAGTGACAAGACCGATGACCGCAACTTCGAGGGCTGGAAGAAGAGCCACGTGATCCGGGCCAGCGCGGACAGCTTGTTCGGCCCGTATGTGTCCGAGGAGGTCGTGATCCGACCGCGCCCGGACCAGTGGGACTGCATCGGTAACCACAACCCCAAAGTCTTGCGGGTGGATGGGCGGTTCCTGCTGTATTACCTGGGCAGCACGAACAAGGGACCATGGGCCACGGGTTTTGCCTGGGCCGAGCGGATCGAAGGGCCGTGGACACGCGGCACGGACTGGAGTATCCCGACCAACAATCCTGCGCTATGGATTCATGACGACGGCAGCGCCTATTGCGTCGGCAAAAAACGCTCGCCACTGGTGCCGGACGTCAAACCCTGGACCAACTGGATGGAAGCGCTGCGCGCTGACCGGGTCGACGGTTCTTACAAGGTGGTCGGCGACCCGATGACCAATCGACTGCCGGGGGACTACGAGCTCGAGGACCCTACGCTGTGGTGGGACGGCCAATGCTACCACGTCATCGTTACCGACTGGAAAGCCAAGGCGACCGGCATCGAACGAGCGGGTGTGCATTACCGTTCGTCGGACGGCGTGACGTATGAGTTGGTCTCACCCCGGCCGGTGTTCGACCACACCCTGCCGATGGAAGACGGGCGGGTGATCGCCCTGGCCCGCCACGAGCGTCCGCAGGTCGTTCTGGACGATCGCCATTGTCCCATCGCGCTGTGTACGTCGTACCGGGAGCGTCACGGCGAATCCGGCATCGCGGTGTTACCGGTTCAATGGGGCCCCGTCTCACCAACGGCGGAGTGAATAACCAATGATCGCCTGAGTCTGCCTGTGCAGGTCAATCAAGCCGCATGAATTCAGCCACAACGCCTTGGCGATCTTCTCCAGAGACGTGAGGCTGGGATTGCGTTTGCCTGCCTCAAGCTGACTTAGGTAAGTACGACTGATTTTGCAGCGATACGCCGCTTCCTCCTGCGAAAGCTCCGCCTGTGCCCGTAGGTCGCGGACGCGATCACCGAAGCGTTCCTTGATGGGCCGATGGCATGTTTGCCAGACTTCAGAACGAACAAGGCCGCCAGCAACAGGCGACCGAGAAGAAACGGGATCAACTTTTCGATGAACACGACAAGCTTCAAGAGAAACTTCATCGAGTCGAGGATGGCTGGCTCGATGGTGTGATTGACCAGTCACGTTTCCGGAAGATCAAGTCGAAACTGGTTGCCAAACGACAGTCCGTCGACGCAAAATCGCCGAGTTGGAACAACTCAGCTCCAAACGGTTAGAACCGATGGCCCGTTTCCTGAAAGCCAGTAAACAAGCCAAATATGTGGCATCTGAGGGGACGGATGAGGAACGTTGCGACTTTTTCAAAAAAGTTGGTTCGAACCCAAAACGTGTTACCCGCCAAGTGTTTTTTATCCTCGTCGGGGCGTGGCAACTGTTGGGAAAATCAGGACTTCTACGAAACACGCCCCAGCCTCGCGTGAGCGTGACTGGGGCGTGTTCGACGGAACTCGCTAAAGTTCCACATGTAGCGGTGGGAGAGGGATTCGAACCCCCGAGACCCCGAAGGGCCTACCGGTTTTCAAGACCGGCGCATTCAACCGCTCTGCCATCCCACCCGGGAAGGTTTGCCATTATACATGCGTCGGCGTTCTTGACGAGAGTCGTGAGTACACGGGTGAACAATCGCCAGCAATGTGAAATCATGAATTCGGATGGACGACTGCTTTAATGCATCCTGGTTGATATTGAGCGGCACGGGTAAATGCGTCAGCGGTGTGTTTCAGGTTGAATCGATGTGACACCATTGTCTTCAAATCGACTTTGCCAGATTGGGTCAGGCTGATGGCCCTGGGGTACGTGTGCTTCATACGGCGACACATCGCGATCGTGATTCCCTTGCGTCGCACCTTCGAATGCTGGAAATGCAATGCGTCATCATCGGCGATGCCAACTACCACCAATCGACCACCCGGGCGAAGCATATCCACCGCTTGGGTGATGGAGGATTCATCCGACCAGGCGGCCTCGATGGTCACGTCAACGCCACGCCCACCCGTCGCCTGGTTCACTTGCTGTACGGCATCGGTGCCGTCAATATTCAAAGGCACGGCGTCGAACTGTTCAGCCAGTTCAAGTCGCCAGGTGAGTCTGTCGGTGATGAACACGGGTGTTGCGCCGGCCAGCATGGCGACCTGGGCAATGCACAAGCCGATCGCGCCGGCACCGATCACTGCCACGGATTGTCCGACATGAATATGTGCCAGATCGACGGCATGGATGGCCACGCCCAATGTCTCCAGTAATGGTACTTCGTCATGGCTGATCTGATCGGGCACGAAGAAGCAACCATCCGCCGGCACGGTTATCTTCTCACACAATGCGCCCGGCGTTGGCCAAACACCCATGAACGTGTGGTTTGGGCAGAGATTCGGATGGCCCGTGCGACATAGCTCGCATCGGCCACAGGGAATGGCGGGGTCGATGGCCACGCGCATCCCTACGGACAATTCGGTGCCATCACCATCAATCGCCCCTTCGCTGACGGCGGAGATCGTTCCCCCGAATTCATGACCAAGGATCAACGGTGACTCAACCACAGTATCACCAATGCGTCCGGTCTGGAACATGTGCAGATCACTGCCACAGATGCCAACGGAATCCACGCTGATTTGCACCTCGCCATGCCCCGGTGGGGCGGGCGCGGGTACATTGACCAGGCGGATGTCTTTCGGACCGAGCAGTTGAGCGGCTTGCATGGTCTGCCCGGTGCTCATGCCTTGATTCCGTTGACGGCGAATGCGACGCTGTTCCATCGCAGTTCGTTCTGGAAGTCGCGCAGTTTCGTATCGTTGTCGATCAACAGGAACTCGACGCCTGCCATGTTGGCGAAGTCTTCAAGGTGCTCGGGGGTCAGGGCTAGCGAGAACCCCGTGTGGTGCGCACCGCCGGCGTGAATCCATGCGGTGGCAGCGGTATCGAGGTCCGGCTGCGGCTTCCACAAGGCGCGGGCCACGGGCAGGTTCGGCAGGTCTTCCAGGGGTTCAACCACGTCGACGGTATTCACCACCATGCGGAAGCGGTTACCCATATCGACGATGCTTGCGTTGACCGCAGGGCCTGTCGCACTGGTGAACACCAGGCGTGCGGGGTCTTCCTTCCCGCCGATGCCCAGCGGATGCACCTGCACACTCGGCTTGCCCGCGGCGATCGAAGGGCAGATTTCCAGCA
>JANQFT010000558.1 GCA_028277685.1 Phycisphaeraceae bacterium | reverse complement strand
CGCGGCGCATGCTTCGACGCGTGAACACATGCAGCCAAACCAAGCCGGCCAGGACCACGCCAATCACGTGCACCGCCATGCAGTAACTGCACACCTGTCCCACCACCACGAGTTGCAGATACGTGAACCATATTGCTGCGCCGGCAGCAGACGTCGTGAGGGCGATCATCAACCAGAACGATATGCGAAGTGTTCGTTCAGACGACCGTGGAGTGAGTACAAATAGTACGATTGTCAGAATTAAATAGGTGATGGTCGCAGGAAACGCCGTGGGAACACCAAGCACCTGCGCATAACGACTGTTCAACACAGACTTGCAATCGACCCAGGAAAGGCCGCTGCAAAAAGGGACAGTGGCGCTGGCCGCAGCGTAATGCGCAGCGATGTGAGTGAACAACAAAAAACCGCTTACACCCAACCCCGCGATGGCGAGTATGCGCATCAGCCAACGAATCAGTGGTGGCAGCGTGATGGATTGCACGGAGGACAATGTCTAAAGCCCAATGACCAATGTCTAATTCCAGAATCACCAATGTATGATATTTAGACATTGGTCATTCGGCATCAGACATTCATCAGCTATTCCCGTATCTGCCCGTTGCCCCGGACGACCCACTTGTAGGTGGTCAGGTCTGCAGCCCCCATGGGACCGCGCGCGTGGAGTTTGTCGGTACTGATGCCGATTTCAGCGCCGAGGCCGTACTCACCGCCATCGCTGAAACGGGTGGAGCAATTCACCATCACGTCGGCCGAATCCACCTGTTGCACAAAACGGTCGGCCGCAAAGGTGTCGCTGGTGAGAATCGCATCGGTATGCTTCGAGCCATACTTGTTGATGTGGGCGACCGCTTCATCGAGCGAATCAACCACCTTTACCGCAACGATCAGGTCGAGGTATTCTGCCAGCCAGTCGCTTTCGTCGGCTTCGAGGGTATCGACTTTTCCCTCCAGCAACTTGGCCGCGTGTGCGTCGACCCTTAGTTTCACGCTGTTCTCTGCCAGGGCGATACACGATTCAATCAGCAATTCAGGCACATCCGCGTGAAAGAGAATCGACTCTGCCGCGTTGCACACCCCAGGACGCTGCACCTTGGCGTTGACCACGATGTCGCGAGCCATGCCTTCGGGCAAATCCTTCGCGCCGCTATCCACGTACACATGGCAATTTCCGGTGTAATGCTTCACCACAGGAATGCGAGACTGCTCAACCACCGCGCGAATCAGCGATTCGCCCCCACGCGGAATCACGACGCTGATCTTCTCATCCATCTTCAGCAATTCACCCACCACACTGCGATCGGTGGTGCCAACCAATTGAACCGTGTTCGGATCGACCCCCTCGGCCTGCAGCGCTTCGCGCACGATGCCGGCGATGGCGGCGTTGGAGTGAATCGCTTCCTTGCCACCACGCAGGATCACTGCGTTACCACTTTTGATGCACAGGGCGGCGGCGTCGCTGGTCACGTTGGGGCGCGATTCGTAGATGATCAGCGTGACCCCGATGGGCACGCGCACTTTCTCGATGCGCAGGCCGTTGGGGCGAACGAAGCCATCAATGATCTGCCCGACGGGGTCGACCTGGTCCGCAATCTGTGCGACAGAATCGGCCATCTTCTTCACGCGCGCCGGATCGATCTTCAACCGATCTTTCATGGCGTTGGTCAGACCAAGTTCGTCGGCCTGCGCGAGGTCGGCAGCGTTCGCTTCGACCAGGGCATCCGTGCGGTCGATCAATTGCTGCGCAATCGCATGCAACACGGCCGCACGCTTGGCACCTGACAATGTCACCAGCGTATGACTGGCAGCCACGGCGGCATCGGCGAGTTGTTCGCAATAGGCGGGAACGTCGGTAATGGTAGTGGTAGACATTCTGTCCTCAACGGATGTTATATGTTGTATGTCATATGTGATATGTAAGACATGCGATCCCACACACCAGGCACATATCACATATCAGATACAACATACCACATATGCTGCATCTTACTCGCTGCGGCGGGAAATGGTGAAACCGACCTCACCGATGGGTACGGCCGTGGTGATACTGATGGCAGGAGAAAGGAAAGATGTGGCAGGATTTTCGACCGAGGCCGGATCGCGATTCAGGGGTACGGCAGCCAGCACCTGCATTTCGCCGTTGGCAGGTTCGTGGATCTCAATCAAGTCGATTTCCGCAGCACCCTTGCCCCCGGCGTTGATGGCCGTGTCGATCGCATCGCGGTCAAGTGAGAGCTTGGCCACCACACGAAGTCCACGGTTCGGATCGCTCAGTTTTTCAATCAGCTCACGTGGTGCCGTGACCCGAACATCACGCAACACGCGAAACTGATCGTCCAGTACCACATCGTACAACTTCAATTCAGATGACGGCGCCATCACCCATACGGGCACTGGACTCGCCAAGTCGATCGATTGCCTCTTGCCTGCAATGGTGAACGTGACATCCACGGTGGGTTGCATCAATCGAACATGCGAAGCCTGCGGCGGGCGCAACACAGGCGGCAGTTGCAGGCGTGCGGTAATGGTGTGCGGTTGGCCCTCGGGCAGTTGATCCAGTTGTTCTTTGGGAACATCCGCTTCAACGAAAAAGGCGTCCTGGGCCAGGCGAAGCCGATCGAGTACCTCACGCGGCACCATCATGCCCACACGCGGCGGATCAATCTTACGGTCGGGTTTGATCTCGATTCCCTGTGGCTGGAAGAGCACGTCAGCTTCGATGAATTCCAATCGAGAAATCTGCACGTTCACGGTTGCCGGTTGCACACGATCGAGAATGATGCCCATATCTGCAAGCGTTGTCCCGCCTGGACCGAGCACAGCACGTTCGATCAATGGCCGCAGTGCCAATCGTCCTTCGCTCCCTTCAGGAAGGTTATCCACCGTGACCGCAAGATCGAGTATTCCCATTTCACCCAGATAGGTCGATAACGTTTGCAGTCGCGCAGTGTTACCTTTGGCGGTTAGCGTGAGGGATATGCGGTTGGCATTTGATTCTTCCACATCGATCATGGTGTCTTGATCAGCCAGCGCCAGCGGCACCGCACCAGTGACGCCGATCTCACGGGAGCGTACATCCTGCCCTTCGGCATAAAGCCAGATCAAAACGGTGATCAGCGTGATCATGCCGTAGCTCTGGATTTTGCGGCGAAGAGTCATGGGTCAGGCCTTCTCACTTTCTTCGGATGCCTTGACAGGCTCATCTGTTTCGTGGTGGTGATCGGCCGATTGCAGTTGTGTTTCACTGAGCACCAGACCGCGACGGAGCATCGACCGCAATCCTTCAACTGACAGTTTACGAATGAGTTGACCGCGCTCCGCCAGGCTGATCGCGCCTGTTTCTTCACTGACCACAATGATCAGGCAATCCGCTTCCTGGCTCAGGCCGATCGCCGCACGGTGACGTGAACCGAGTTCCTGGGCGATGTCATCGCCTTCCGACAGCGGAAACTGAATGCCCGCACCGAGCAGTTTGTCATCGCGAATGACGACACCCATGTCGTGCAGCGCGCTGCCGGGCCAGAAGATGGTTTGCAGCAATTGACTGGTGACATCGGCATTCAACGGTGTACCCGCTTCCACGATGCCGCCCAGAGGTACTTCGCGTTCGATCGCAATAATCGCCCCGATCTTGTTCCGGGCGAGGTAACCGACCGCCTTGATAATTTCATCCAGCACCGGCTCGACGGCCTCACTGTGGCCGCGGAACAATCTCGCCTCACCCAGACGCACCAGCGCTCGGCGAAGTTCGGGTTGGAACACAATCACCAGGGCGATGGCTGCCACCCCTAGAAAGTTCTTGTAGAGGAATACCAGGCGAGCGAATGCCGGATGCTGCTGGGGCATCAATGCCACCAACAATGTGGCCAGAATCAGAATAAACCCCACGCCCTTGAGCACACGGGCACCACGTGTTCCCCTCAAAAAGCGGAACACCAGGTAGACCACAATCCAGATCAGCGCCAATTCGACCACCACGCCATACCCATAGTTGCTGACGCGTACCCAGAACTCGAACGAACGGGCGACGAATTGTTGAAGTTGGTCGGCCAAGACACTCTCGCAGAGCGGTATATCTTCTGCGCGCTGCCACCGCGCAGTACACTTGGACTATACATCGACCGGATGCCGCCGTCTGCGCCAGTATCCGCTATCGGTAGCTGACAATGGCGACTTGCCTCTTGCCCACCGGGCGGTGCTGAATTATCTTCACGAACAGATCGGCCTTGCGATGAGTCGTGCAATCGGCCGAACCAGGATCACCGCAGTTCCCTGCCAAGGAAGGCAGCCAATGCCCACCCCCGCCCCCGGAAGTAGGACCCGCAGCAAACAGAACACTCGGCGC
>JANQFT010000534.1 GCA_028277685.1 Phycisphaeraceae bacterium | reverse complement strand
CATTCCGGAAATTTCCTACGACATCAACAAGGTGTGCCACGTCGTCAAAGAACGTTCCAAACACGGCAAACGGTTTACCATCCTCTGCGTTAGCGAGGGGGCAAAACCCAAAGGGGGAGCTCAGGTGGTCAGCGAAGTCGACCCCACCAGCCCCGATCCGATCAAGCTCGGCGGTGTCGGCCATGTCATCGCCGAGCAAATCGAAGCAAAGACCGACATCGACACGCGCTGCACCGTGCTCGGCCATGTCCAGCGCGGCGGCACCCCCGTGCCCGATGACCGCATCCTCGGCACGCAGTTCGGTTTCGCCGCCGTGCAGGCGCTCATGGATGGCAAGCAAAACCGCCTGATCGTGATGGAAGGCCGTGAGATCACCGATGTCGATATCCTCATCGCGGAGAACCAGCAACGCAAAGTCGATCCGGGTAACCCCCTCATCCACGCCGCACGCGGCGTGGGTACTTCGTTTGGTGATTGACTATGTGTCGGTGCGTCCCCAACGTAGATCCGGGCCTACCCGGATATGTTTTCAAAGCGATGGGTGATATTCGGCTTGGGCCGGACCTATATACTTCCGGGGGTCACTCCATCTCCCGCTTCTTCGCCTGCTTCTGATACTGCCGATACCAGATCGCGATCTGCTTATTCCGCGCATTCTTCTCGCGCATGGCCTGACCCCGCTGACGTTCTGAAAGATGCGCCAGCTCCTTCTGCATCCGCTGAAAGTTGACGAGTCGTTTACTGTCGAGCTGGCCATCACGAATCGCCTGTCGTACGGCGCAGCCGGGTTCATTACGATGCGTACAATCGTTGAATTTGCATTCCGCCGCAAGCGCACTCACATCATCAAACGCATCGCGCAGGTCATCCTCATCGCCCCACAACTGCACCTCGCGCAGACCAGGTGTATCGACATAAATCGCTCCGCCAGGAAGAGGAATCAATTCACCATACGTGGTGGTGTGTCGGCCGTGGCTGTCGTGCTCGCGCACTTCGTTGGTGACCTGGCGTTCACTGCCCAGCAGCGCATTGACCAACGTGCTTTTGCCCACGCCCGATGAACCGAGCGCCACAATCGTACGTCCCTCGAACAGGTATTCATCGAGCGCCGGCACCCCCTCACCGCTGGCCGCGCTAATCGCATGCACCGGTGCGCCGCGCGCGATCTGTTCGACTTCTGCCACGTACGCATCCACATCATCACACATGTCCGCCTTGTTCAGCACGATCACCGCATCCGCTCCGCTGTTCCACGTGAGGGTGAGATACCGCTCGATCCGGCGCAGGTTGAAGTTATTATCCAACCCCGTCATCAGCAGGGCCGTGTTGATGTTCGCCGCAATCACCTGCTCATCGGTCCGCTCCCCCGCCGCCTTGCGACTGAACTTACTGAACCGCGGCAGGCGCGCCTGAATGGTTCCCGCGTTTTCGTTGGGTCGCGCTTCGATTGCCACCCAGTCACCCAGCGCCGGTAGGTCGCCCGTCCCTTCTGCTTCATGACGCAACCGCCCCGTCATCTCACAGGTGAGTTCACCTTGTTCGCACATCACCACGTTCAGCCTGCCATGTGCCCGCACCACACGCGCAGCAATGCACTGCGATAAACCCATCGCTTCAAACTGCGCCGCCAGTCGACTGTTCCAACCAAGTTGATTCAGATTCAAAGTAGATATCTCCACAGAGCTTTCGTTCGGCAAAAACCAACCAACGAAAAAGACCGCCTGCGCTGAGGCGGTCCGTGAAGATCAATCAGAAATTGACTCGTTCGAATCAGACCCGACCCGCGCGCAGGTACCACACGATGTATACGCTTCGCTCAGCCATCGAATGTCCTCCTGCGCTAGGGGTGAAAGGATCGTTCGGTTCCGATGGAAAAACCATACCACACCCCCGGAATGGGTCAAGTGAAAAACAACACCCCGGTGCATCTCGCTTAAGCGGGATGCACCAACTCAATTCACACATCTGACAATCGCTGCTGCGCCGCCTCGATGAACGCCTCGCGCTCATCCGGTGAGATGATCAATGGCCTGCCCCGTCGTTGATGAACCACCACCAACCGATCCAAACGGGTGGCCGACACCTTCACCGTGCCCAGCCCACGCGTCCAGAACAGACCCGCATAACCGAACAACCCGCCATCACCCCACACCCGCACGCCCAGCGATTTCCACCACGCCACATCGCGCGGCTCGATCATCGTCATCTCACCCCACCCCACCTCAATGTCGCGCCCGAACCGGCGCACCACCAGTCCCTGGTCTGTCAACACATAACCGCGCGGCACGAAGAACAACGTGATCAACGGAATCAACCACAATCCCACCGCCATCACCGGCCCAACCCAGGTCGGCACGCCTTCATCTTTCGGCATCAGCCACAACAGCCCCACTGCTAAACAACCCAGCAATGCGATGGTAAACAACGTCACTCCCCAGACGAAGCCATCCCACGATGCTGAATATTCGTTGTTCGGCTTCATGACGCTGTTCCTGTCGTCGACCATTCGCCTGGCCCGTGATCAAACATAGCACATCCGCGCTCCCACAACCGCGAAACTCCACCCCTGCATACGCACATTCATTCGATCGCACGGTATGATCAGTACTCGACAGATCTGCTACACAAACTCACGGGGTGAACCATGCGCTTCTTCAAGTCGCACTTCTTCCGCCACAGCCTGATTGCGCTGGCCATCTTTGCACTCGCATTCGGCATGTACCACTGGTCCCTCAACCGCATGGTGGCCAGCCGTCTCGCCGAACTCCGCGCCGCAGGCGTGCCGACCATGACAGGTGATTTACTCAAGCTCTACACGCCACTTCCTCCGGATCAGAATGCCAGCCGACTGTATGCGGAAGCTCTTGAAACCATGCAGAAACCCAAGGAGTCGCTTCGGCCATATCTCTACATTTCGGGTAGCGCCACCGCGCCAGCGATCGGTCAACGCATGCCAGTGCCCATGCTGAAAGCCGCCGAAGCATACCTGTTGTCGAACAAGGAAGCACTGAGTTTGCTTGTCAAAGCGTCGCCTGAATCTAAGGCCAGGTTTCTTCGCATTGAAAAAACGCTGGAGGACATGATCGATCCCAACAGCACAGCTGAAGACATGTTGGCAACACTGGACACAATTCACACACGACGTGATGCTGCGATGCTGCTTGCGTACCAAGCCGAGGTTGGAGCAAATCAGAAGCATCCAACGCAGACTGCCGAAGCGCTTCATGCCTGCTTCCTTCTCGCCGGGGCAGATGAAAAATCGCTGAGTATGGTTTCCATGCTTCGTGATATGACGATACAAGCCATGGCTACAGGTACAGTGGAACGCGCGATCAACCTCACAAATCTACCTGATGACGATCTGACAAAGCTGCAAGAAGTTTCCCAAAGATTTGCCCCTACATCACGACTGTCATGGGCGTTGGTATGCGAGCGTGCAGCCGTCAATGAGATTCTCGTACACAAAGAATACCGTGACGTCCCGCAAGGTTTGGAGTGGGACTCATGGCAAGGCCAACTCTATGTCAGGCTTAGCCATCTAGCTGGGCTGGGAAAACTGGATACACTCCGTTTCCATGCCATGATGGATGAGGCACAAGCGATTGCACGCAAGCCGACCCACGAATGGATGGATGCCTACCGCGAACTCGCTGAGCGCGTGGGTTATTTGTCATGGTGGAAGCTGGAAACCACGGCATATGCAGGTTCATTTCCCAAGGTGGCAGAGATCATGCTCAAGGTCGCATCGAGTACATGTGTGGTGCGGGCAGCCCTGGCCATCGAACGATATCACCTAGCCGAAGGGAAACTGCCGGACAATCTCGACAACATCGCTCCGCGATTCATTGATGTGGTGCCGACCGATCCGTTCACGGGAAAGCCGGTCATCTACAAGCGCGTGGGTGATGGTTACATGGTCTACAGCGTGGGTGACGATGGCGAAGACAACAGCGGCTTGCGGCGTAACGCTGAGGGCCGCGAGTTCGAACCTGGCACCGACATTGTTTTTGAAGTCGGCATCCCCCATCCACCGCGCACGTTGGCGGAGATGATGCCCTATGCGCCGGAGTATCGCAAAATTACAGATAACGTAGGACCGTAAGCCCGCTGGTGTGATCGCAACACATCGATCCTGTGAATCACGCATTACAGGAAATCAACACGAAGCGCTTTCACGTCATCTTTCTGCTCACCGGTTTATTCACCGCTCAGCTTGCGTTTGCGCAGAATGCAGACCCGCAGCCATCGGAGCCGGCTGACGTGGTGACCGAAGCAGAACAGTCCACCACGATGGAAGCCACGATTGATGGGGTGGAATATCACCTTGTTCCAGAAGTGAGGGCCGAATCGGGTGCCTTTGGCGACCCCATGATGCTGGTGTGTTGTGCGTTGCCGGTGCTGATCGTGATTTCCTGCGGGGTGGTGGCGATCATCGTTGTTCTGGCGATGAAGCTGGCCGCCACCAAACGTGAACTCGAAGCGCTCCGCATAAAGCTGCCGCCGGATGGTTCATGACGGCTAGCTGAGTACCACATCACTGGGCCACAGTTTGGGGCTTGAATGATCATATCCAAGCTGGACTGCAGGCCCGGACCTACGTGTGAGGCTACGGTTGGACTTCCCGTTTCGTTCGGCATGTTCTCAACTGCGTGCGTGGATCGTGGTTCATCTGCCGGCTCATGCACGACTGACGCGGCAACTGACGCGACGGCTTCACCCCCGCTCAGTTGCATGGTTCATACACCCAGTAGACCGGACGATCGTGCAACACCACCCACAGGTACACCCGCACAATCCGACCCACCGAATGCGTGCATCGACTTTGATCAAATCGACGGTCGAGTCGCGTAATCTGTGGCGATAGGATCTTCCATAGTTCGCGTTCCAGGCTGATGATTCCTTGGTGAGTAAGGTCAACATCAGTATGAACGCGAACGCTTTAGAGCGCCACATCTAACAAAAACATGGCGCATAAACCGGGAGGAAGCGGCGTCCACCTTCGCCAAGGCTACGGCGAACAAGAGCCGCGGCGCTAAATCCCAACTGCCTTCGTGCCTCAATGCCTTTTGCCTCTCTCCCTCATCCCTGCAATAATGCTCGGCTCAGCCAATCACGGGAGATACAGATATGGCACTGAATTTAGCTGTTTTGCCGGGTGACGGCACCGGGCCGGAAGTGACCGCCGAGGCGATGAAGGTACTCGCTGCGGTGGCGAAGGCCGAGGGCTTCGACATCACCCACAAACAATACGACTTCGGCGGCGACCGCTATCTGGCCACCGGCAAGATCATTGACGACAGCGAGATCGATGAGCTGCGCCAGTACGATGCGATCTACCTGGGCGCGGTGGGTCATCCGGATGTGAAGCCGGGCATCCTGGAAAAGGGCCTGCTGCTGAACCTGCGGTTCAAGCTCGACCAGTACATCAACCTGCGGCCGGTCAAGTTGTATCCGGGTGTGGAAACACCTTTGAAGGACAAGGGGCCGGAGGACATTGATTTTGATGTCATCCGCGAAAACACCGAAGACCTCTACTGCGGCAACGGCGGAATCATGCGTCAGGGCACGCAGCAGGAAGTGGCCACGCAAGAGATGATCGCCACCCGCTTCGGGGCCGAGCGCTGCCTGCGGTACGCGTTTGATCTGTGTCGTCGCAAGAAGGAAGCCGGCACGGGCAAGGGCCAACTCACGCTGGTGCATAAGACAAACGTGCTCACCTTCTGCGGCGACCTGTGGTTCCGGGCGTTCGAGGAAATCGGCGAGGCCGACTACCCCGACATCACCCGTGATTACAACCACATCGACGCGGCCTGCATGTGGTTCGTGAAGAACCCCGAGTTCTACGACACCATCGTCGTGCCCAACATGTTCGGCGACATCATCACCGACCTCGGCGCGATGATT
>JANQFT010000527.1 GCA_028277685.1 Phycisphaeraceae bacterium | reverse complement strand
ACCTGCGCGTGAATGCGGTGGGCGGTTTTGATACCCGTAACCTGTTCGCCCGCAACGTGCTGGTGTGCACAGCCAAGGGGGATCTTCCGGGGGTAATGAATCCTGGCGGCAAGCCGGTGCACATCGCCTCGCAGGAAGAACGCAACAAGATCCCCGAAGTGAAAGAGTTTTACATCGACCTCGGCCTGGCGCCGAAGACCGTGCAGCAGAAGGTGAAGATCGGTGACATGGTGGTGCTGCAGGCTCCCTTCCAACTGGTGGGTGATACGATCGTCAGCCAATGTCTGGATAACCGTGTGGGTTGCTGGACGCTGATCCGCATGTTGGAGAAGTTGAAGACGCACGACTGTGAAGTGCACGTTGCATGGACGGTGCAGGAAGAGGTGGGCTTGCGTGGTGCGGGGCCGGCCACGTTCGGGGTGGAGCCGGATATTGCGTTTGCCATCGATACCACCGTGTGCGCTGATGTGCCGGGCGTCGATCCGACCGAGCGCGTGACCGAGTTCGGCGGCGGCGTGGGCGTGAAGGTGATGGACAGCTCGACCATCGGCGACATCAAACTGATCGAAGACATCGAGCGCGTGGCCAAAGCGGCGAAGATCAAGGTGCAGCGTTCGGTGCTTCTGCGCGGCGGTCAGGATGGCGCCATGATGCAGCGGACGCGCGAGGGAGCACGAACCGCAGTATTCGCCTGTCCGGTGCGGTTTATCCACACCGCCACAGAAATGGCCAGCAAACGTGACGTCGAAAACTACCCCAAATTGCTTGCCGCATGGTTGAAGCAGGCATAAGCGGCGAATTTATCGGTTCTCAATGAAACAGAAACGCTGTTTTTGCGTCTGCAATAGAGGACGCAGACAGTCGTTATCCCATGGGCGGCACGGTGATTGCTGAAGTCGCAAATATGCATTGTTTGCCTCAAGAATTAGCGTGGGTTTTACACTTGCTTGAGGTATAATCACGTTGCGGATGTGAAGGCGGGCAGCATCCGTCCTGCCAGGTTAGACGCTGAGGGGCGCTGAATCAGATGAACTCACAGCCAAGCGGACATTCCGTCGATGCCATCGAGTTGGCTGACGCACCTGCGCGTCGACTGATTCCCGATGTGCTGTATCCCAAGCACTACGTCTGGTACGTGTTCACCTCAACGCTGGACCTGATTCTTACCTGGATCATCCTGCACGTGGGTGGGTCGGAAGTGAACGCATTGGCCAACTGGGTCATTCAGCAGTTCGACCTTCCCGGCGTGGTGATCTTCAAGTATTCGCTCGTGCTGCTGGTGATCACGATCTGCGAGATCGTCGGCCGTAACGAATGGCGACGCGGTAAGCACTTGTGCGAATGGGCCGTGGGGCTGACGTTCATCCCGGTGGTGGTGGCGCTGTATCAGTTGTTCGCGTCGGTGTGAAACGCGGACGACCTCGTTGCACGGCTAAACACCTCGCTTCCCACTTACGACCTTGGATGGTGTTGTTTCATGATCGACTTGAGTCGTTCACGATCGACGTGTGTGTAAATCTGCGTGGTCGAGATATCGGAATGGCCCAGCAGTTCCTGCACGATGCGCAGGTCAGCTCCGCCGGCCAGCATGTGGGTGGCGAAGCTGTGCCGCAGGGTGTGCGGGTGCGCAGCGGGGATGCCGGCGACGCGGGCGTAACGCTTCACGATCTTCCAAACGCCAATGCGATCCAACGGTCCGGATCGATTCGTCACGAACAACCGATCTGTGGGACGATCGTCCTTCGCCAGTTTGGGACGCGAATCCCGCAGATAATCCTGTAAAGCATCCATGGCTGGCTTGCCGATCGGCACAATGCGTTGCTTGTTCCCCTTGCCGGTGATCATGAGCACACCAAGGTCGTTATGCACATCGGCCAGACGTAAGTTGCCCACTTCACTTGCTCGCAGGCCACAGGCGTACATCAGTTCCAGCATCGCGCGGTCACGCAGGGCAGTGCGTGATTTGGGATCGACCGCGGCAATCAGTTTTTCGACCTGCTTCACGTGCATCACATCCGGCATGGTGCGCCACATGCGCGGGGTCTGCAGCAGTTCCGATGGATCACTCTCACAATGACCATGAGCGGTGGCGAAGCGGCAGAACATGCGAATGGTGGCCAGGTGTCGCGCGATGCTGCGGCCGCTCAGCTCCTGGTGCCGCAGGTCTTTCAGGTGATCGACCAATACGCCAAAGTCGATGCGTTCACTGGTGGTGATCCCGCGATCGGCACAGAACTGCCGCATGCGCTCTAAGTCAGCGGCGTACGCAGAAAGTGTGTTGGGGGCCAACCCGCATTCGATGCGCAGGTAAGCCTGGAAATCACGAATGAGTTGGGTCAGTGGTGTGCCCATGGATGGTTGGTTGCATCATACGATGCGGCCGCTCGCGATGCAGGCGTTGATAGTGCGGACACAGATGAAACTCGCCCAGGCAATCGTCAAACGTTTGCGTCAGACGCGCCAGCGAAAAGTGCGAGCCGCAGGTCGCTTCATCGTGGTCGATGAACGGGCAGGCCTCCGACGCGACCTGAGGCGTCACATGCACGGCATGATGGGGCGGCCATCTCATGCGAATGTCATCGGCGTTCGGTCCGAACCGGCATGAATCACGTATATCGGACGTCCGTTTGTGCCGGTTACGGATGGAGTCGGAGAAGAATCATCCACGCAATTCTGTCAGAGATATTGGGCCTGGCAGCACGCCCGTAGAAGTTTGTTTGTCCCTGTTATGGCGGGACTTAACGTTTGTGATCCCTCCGAAACCGGCCAGTCGTCGTCAGCGGCATGGTTAGGCCAATCCACACAATCGGTACATCCGTCTTAACTCGCGATGTCTGCAGGTCGATAGTGGTGCAGGTCCAAGGTGGGACGAAGTCGGCTAAAGGACCGCGAGCGATGTGAAAGGGGAGCACGTTCGTAGGCTTTGCCGGGGAGTAGCGACGATGACGACTTTGAGCACGAATGCTCACACAAACTTAGCCCAGCCCCAGTGGCAAGTACCGCAATTGCGCGGTCCGTTCATCTTGAAACGCATACTGGATATCGCGCTGGGGACATTGCTGTTGTTGGTATGTGCACCGTTATTGGCGGTGTGCATTGCGTTGATCAAACTGTCTGATCCCGGTCCATCGATCTACAGCCAATGGCGTGTGGGTAAAGACGGCCGCCTGTTCCGTATCTACAAGTTACGCACCAT
>JANQFT010000497.1 GCA_028277685.1 Phycisphaeraceae bacterium | reverse complement strand
CCACCACTTATCTATACAACGCGTCTGGTCAGATCACCGAACAGGCGGCGGTGATGGAGAATCAGACCCAGACGCGTTGTATAGATAAGTGGTGGTGCGATTCTTATCCGGTGCCGAGTCCAGCGGATCGCCGCCGTTGCTCGACACATCGTAGTTCTCAATCACTTCTGTCACGCGGCCAAGCGCATCAAAGACACGGCGTGTTTCCACCTGTGAGATGTCCACATTCAAGACACCGCGCACCTCGATTACCGATTCCTGCCGGCCCGCGGTGTTGTAAGTGTATGTCGTGACCAAATGGCCTTCGGCGTTGTTCCACAGAGGCGGGTCGCTCGGTTGAGCGGCCACGGTGACCGCCGAGCCGATCAATATGACTGCCACGGCCATCATGTGCAGGCGGATTCCGTTCACTGTACTCATCTGGATATTCATGATCATCGTGCCCTGTTGCCGGTTGTGTGTCATCGAACCTCTGGCGTTGCAGTAAACCATCGACTTACTGTTACTTGATGTACGTCGCCGCCCACGTTGGCTTTGTTGTGCCGTAATTCACCACCGACCGCACCCGATTGGCATCGTCGTACCAGGTGCCGATGTAGCTGGCGCGACATGAGGATAGATTTTCCGACAGCAAGCCTTTCACCGTCCCATCCGCATTCGGATGACGGTCGTAGGTCGCTGTCAGCAGTACATTGCCTGTCTTGTCGTACTGATAGACGGTTTCCGTGAGGATGACGTCGTCTTCCAGCCAGTCAGCAATGCCATCGGGCTGCGAGTCGGTGTCAGGATTTTCGGTGTCTTCACCGTCAGCGTCATACCCGGTTACCACACGCGCCACACGACCGGCCGAATCAAACAATGTCTTCGTGAATGCTTGACCAATGCTTTGCGTTTTAACCTGACGACCCGCATCGTCATAGATGTATTCTGTCTTCAACGCATTACCCGGCACGCCACCGGTGACGCTGTACTGAAGCGTCGCAGTCAGGCGACCAGTGGTACTGTCGTATTCGTTCGCTGACTTGGACAGCCGTGGCGTACCACCGTTCGTAAACACTTCTGTGGTGAGCTGCCGGCCAGCTTGATCTGAGACCTGCTTCGTCCAAGGCCCCGCACCACTGGAAGGCATAACCCAGGTAACAGAGATCGGTGGCTCGCCCTGAGGGACCTCCACGCTGTATGAATAGTCCGTCACCAGGCTATCCGTCGCAAAGTCCGCCAATGCGACCAGGTTCGGTTTCAGGCGACGCGTACTGGTCACACGACCTGTCGGGGTGCCGGTCTGGTCGTCGTAGGACGTGGCCGAGATTTGCTCAAGATTACTGCTGCCTGCCCCGGGATCGCCTATCGTCGCGTCCGTGTCATCCGTGCCTTGCCACTGAGAGATGGTGCGGCCGGCACGGTCATACACCGTGGCCGAGATGTCACCCATCCCATCTTTCACTCGCAACAGGCGATCCTGATTGTCGTAAGCCAGGTACGCCGTCTCATAGTATTCGGGCGTTGGGTCAAGCGTGTGATACTGCTTCACGCTCGACGTGCGGCCACGCCAATCGTAGGCATAATCCGTGCGCGCCGTGGCGGTCAACGTATCACTGCCGTCCGGGGCAGAACTGGTGCTCCACGTGGCCGTCGAACTGCCCGACCACTGCCGCTTCTGCTGCCCCTCAATATCCGTCCAACTCACCTGGACCGGACCCGCATCCTTATCATGTGGATAAACACGCTGAGCTTCATAGGCCTTGCCGCTATCGATAGTCACGCCATATGTGTAGAACACGCTCTTGCCAGCGGGATCAGTCACGCTTTGCATGCGACCGGCATCGTCGTAAGCGTAGGTGGTTTCAAGATAGTCCGTCCCGCTCGTGCCGCCGCCAATGGTGACCGAATCAAGGTTCGCAATAAACAGCCGGTCCGACGCCTTCTCACCTCCCGTGGTGTAGGTGTAGTCCGTGCGGTTCACCCACGTGAAGGTCTCCGTGCCGTCGGGGACACCGGAACCCGACCACAAACCGCTCAACACACCGCTGCGCGAACTGGTCACGTTGCCACCACCATCTTCATACGTTACCTGCACCGCACCAAGGGGGGCGTTCGATGTGTCTGTCGTCTGGTACGAATAGCGCGTCGTGCTCAGCAACGCGGCGTGATTATTCGCATCTGGTGGAGCATATTCCTTGAGGATGAACATCTGACGCGTCAATCCATCCGGGCCGGTCACCTTGCGCGTATAGCCGTCGGTGACATCATATTCATACGTGGTCACTTGGTTTAGACCTGCCGTCGTAGCGAACCCGGTGGGCGGACTCACGCCGAACGGGGGACTTTGGGTGTTGATGTCTCGCACCACACGCTTCAGACGCCCTTTCAGATTCGTGCTCGTCGAGCCCGTGCCGTACTCGCGATACGTTACCGAACCATTCGCATCTTTCGACCAGGTCATTCGGCCCTGGTCATCGTAATGGGCCGCCGTCTCCAGATACTTACCCGTATCAATCTTCACCTTCGTCACCACCGTCTTCGGTTGATTCAACGGCGTGTGGTCGTTGTAAAAACCATCCGGGTATTCATACAACGTCACTTCCGGCAACGTCCCGTCAGTCGCCGCGTAACGCGTCACCTGCGATGGACGATCCTCGTCAACCTCAGAACCAAGGTAGTCATACTCCGCAAGTACGATCGGCGTGCCGTTGTCGCCTTCCTTGATCGACTCAGACTTCAGGTAGCCGCTGTTCCACTGGCTGGAATAGAGCCCTGCACCAGTTCCCGTTGCCAGTGTTGTCCAGCCAGATTCGACCCACTCACCAGGATCGATTTCATCATCGGCATCCAGATCATCCCAGTAACGCGATTGCCACTCCACTTGAAGTGTGTCGGGCGAGGTGTCCTCGACTCTCAATCGCACATATTGACCATCGGCATAGCCGCCCAGAATACCGCCCGAGCCATCGGGACGAATGCTGCCGATCCATGTGCTTGAATCGCTGGCCACCACATTACCAAAGACAATCGTCACATCGGCCGCGGGCGTGGCGCGGAAGCTGTATTCGCGGGGAACACCGGTCAGCGCAGGCAACTTCACGTAGCCGGACAGGTTAGCTCGCGTGACGGTTTCACCAGATACGTTTGGCTTACCGGCCAAAAGGTTCGCGGCACTTGTCTCACGCTTGAATACTTCCTTTTCATTATCCCCGCCTGACACATCCACGGTGTAAAGTGCTGTCAGACCATCAGCCACGCTGGGGGTGCCGTAATATTCCTTCATGCGGATCAGACCGGTATTGGCGTGCAACGGAACCGTCAAGCCGCCGGAACCCAAGGTGATCGTGGATTCTTTTTCCGGTTCAAATGTGACAAAACTGTCATTGACGGCCGCATACTGAGTCGCCACCCACGCCGCTGAACGCGCCACCGTCGACACACGCACCTCGTCCAGTGCGCCATATAGCCACGTCGATGGGGTATCGTCGTGGGGGCCGCCGAACAGTAACGCAGGGCTGGCCCCAAAACTTGGCGTGCCGCTGTAGGTCGCGGCTTTGTCTTCCTGGCCATCAATATAAAGACGGATGTTCGTGCCGTCATACGTGGCGACCACGTGATACCACATCATTAGGTTCAAATTAGCATTTGATACAACCGTCGTGCCCATGATCGTGAACCGAAGCGAATCATCATTCTCCAGCCACAGCGTCCAGCCGTCGGCCCAGTCGTCCGTCGCGTTCGTCACCAGGACAGACTTCTTCCCGCTATCAGTCAGTTGAACCCATGCCGACACCGTCACCTCAGACGCATTGCTGTACGGCGCGCTGATCTCATCGTCGGCGCCGTCTAACGACCGGCCACCAGCAATGCGCGATTGCAGTGCATTGGAACTGCCCGCGTTGGTCGCATCGTTGTTGTTACTGGTCGAATCTTCGAAGTCATTATTATGCAGGTGCCACACCCCGTGGTAGTTGCTGTCCCACACGCCAGTTGCATTCTGTCCATCCAATGCGGTCGCGTTGCCGTAGTACATGTAGATGTAGTCCTGGCCCGAAGAGGCATCCACATGCGGTACCTTCACCCACACATACGACGTGCCCGTCTCATCCCACTTCTCAATCTCATGGTTCAACTGCGTCGTGCCATCGGCATCCACAAAGCGCAGGTCCTGCCCCAAATTCTGCACCTGACTGTAGTCGATCCGCTGGTTATCCAATTTCACCAGCACCGGCACACCCGACAACCCCTCTGCGTGGGGATTCTCAAACCGCAACATCCGGCGTTTGGTCCAGCTGGCGTTCCACCAGTAGCGGGTCGCGACCGGATTCTGCGTCTGCGTCTCCGCCACGTTCGCGCTGTCAATCAACTCAGGCGTACGTTCTTCTAACAGGCGGCCATCCGCGTTGTACTCATAGCTCCAGTAAGCTGCCATGCCCAACGTTGCGCCGGCACTGCTCTGGTACTCGGCCTTCTTCAGGATCACCTGATCGTCGTAGTTGAACCACAGTGTGGTGACTTTGCCTGAACCGATGACCGTGCCGCTGCTGTTGCGCGGCCGTTCGTCATCCGTGCGTTTGAAAGCCCATGCGTTGCGGTCAGTCGTGTCCGTCTCGAAGTCGTCATCCACCAACGCGCTGTACGCATAGCTGTAACTGATCGAGCCGCCACCGCCACCGCAACAGGCACCGGAAGACACACGCGCCACCACCACGCGACTCACCACCGGATCGTATTTGTAGTCGTAGCACTTCTTCGCGTAATTGGGGTAAAGGACCTTTGCTGCAGCACTTGTGATGTCGGTCAGATCGTTATCCGCCAGCAGACGCTCAGCGCCATCCTTGTCCACCACGCACTTGATCAAGCCCGTCCCCGCACCATCAGTGTGATACTGATAGTACGTAGCGTCCTGGAGTTCCCAAGCACCGCTCTGCTGATCGCCTTTCCAACGATAGGTTTTCTTCGAGTTCAGTTGACCAGTTGTTTGCTGGCGGTCAAATTTGATCCAACCGTACTTGCCTCCACTATCCAGTTCCATATCCTCGATCAAAGCTTCTTCATCTGTACCTGATCCATACAAGCCATATTTGAATGTGTAACCACCACTAGCTGGTGGCGTACCATCGTAAATGCGAACGATATTCCAGTCGTCCATGGAATCAGGATCTTGACACTCGTAGTCCCATTCAACGGTCACGTCTTGCGAATCTCGCGACACCCGGTATAATCCACTTTCAGACCACCATGGGCCATCGGGGCCATCTGCACCTGAGTAGCTAGGTCCCCACTCAAACCACCACCATGAACCGTCCGCCCCTGTTAGGCCCGCCCAGTCAGCCCATGGCGGAGTTTGGTCTGATGCGTAGCATCTCCACATGGCGGGATTAGCGACTTTGTCATACGTCCAGTTCAGATGGCCACTTCCGTATAGGCCTGCCAAAAAATTTCCGTCTGCGGGATCACCAGGCCAATGACTGCCACCATAGTTGTATGAACCTCCAGGACCATCCTTGATGGTTACGGAATTCCCTTCTGAGCCGGGTTGATCGTACGGATCAAGTTCATCACCAGGCACAACAATCTCATGATAAAGCCGCATTCTTGATGGGGGACATCCCAGAGCCTGCACTACACAGTGTGATAGCGCTTCGCTACCGATCGGCGGTGTAATGCAGCCATTTTCGCCTTGCCCCACCTTATCACAGTCGCCATCAGCTGGGTTGTCACAGGTATAGCCACCAGTGCAATCTTTTGTATTTCCGCCTTCAGGATCAAGCGCTTTCCTGCAACCTGTCAGCGTCTCACAGGCTTTGCAGCACTCATCTTTGGCTGCCTGCACCACAGGCGTGGCGATTAGGGTTGCGATGATAAGCCACAGCGCAGATCGGATGAGTCTTGTACGGCGTGGGCTGGTGTGGTTGGTGTGGTTTGGTTGGGTGTTTGTGTTACGGATCATGTTGAGTCACCCCAGTGGAGTCTTGAGGTCGTGAGTCTTGAGGTCGGTTTACGTCCTGCAACTTGGGGCTTGAGGCTTGAGTTCCGACACAAAAGATTTCCTCTGTGTCTCCGTGCCTCAGCGCCCTCCGTGAGTCCCTACCTTCTCATGGCCATTTCGCGTCGTTGTTGACGTTGTGATTTTCTGAACGCGTCCTGCCAGAAGCGGCGGTGGTCTTTGGCGATCGCGTCGGTCTGCTGCTTCGTGGCGTGGGTGGCGGCTTCCTCAGCCAGCGTGGCGGACAACTTGGCCAGCCTCTGCTGATCCGACGGGCTGAACGTCTGGGTCATGCTGGCGATGATCTGCTTCGCCTGGTTGAACTGACCCGACCGACGATGGGCATCGACCAGGCTCAGCACGACCTGCAGACGCATTACGTCGCTTTTCGCGGCGGCGAGCGCCTGGTTGCGACTGTTCATCCCGTAGGTGGGGTTGATACCGCGCTTGCTCAGCAGGGCAGAACAATCCGCCATCACCAGATGCCAACGGGCCAGGTCGTCCCCCTTCACCCCCGGAAGTGTTGAGCCCGGCTTCTGACGCTGGCTGAGTGTGTGGTGCAGGTAGCCGACCAGGTCGCGCGAATTGTCGCGGGTGTAGCGATGCACCCAGGCCAACACCCGGGCCAGATGCAGGTTCACCTGTGTGGGCTTGGGCATCAGTTGCCGCTTGAGAACCTCGCGATGCGCACCATCTTTGAACAACTTGCCCAGTGACCGGTAGACCGGATCACCGATGTAGCTGTCGGCTTCATCCAGCGCGGCGGTGGCGGTCACCAGTTGTGCCACTTCGGTTTCGCTGAGTTTGAGCTTGGTCAACGCGACCACGTCGGCCACCTGATACATGTCCTGTGCGGTGGGCTTGTCTTGCACGGCGTTCAGAGCCCATCGCGCCCACTGATCGGCAGCTTCGCTTTGCCCCAGACGCTGCATGGCCTGCGCCAATGTGGCACAGGTTGCCAGACTTTGCTGCTCTGCCAACAATTCCTTGTTGAGTTCGTCCAGTGTGGGCTTGGGTTGACGCGCCTGATCCGCCAGTACGTTGCGAACACCTTCACCCAGTACTGCATCACCCGGAACCTTCAGCCAACTGAGCATCAGTTGGTCACCCAGACTGATCGTCTGATGGGCTGGGCGTAACGCATCCGCCATGCCGGCCAGTTGCACGGCTTCATGACGTCGCATGCGATCGACTCGCAGACGACCAGCGGCCAGTTCGCGATCCAACGTCGCGGCCATGGCCGCGCGAGTGGTGATGTCCTTGGTCTGCATGACGATGCCGGTCAACGTGAGCCAATCCGTCGGCTGCAGCACATCGGCCAACCCCGGGGCCGGCAGGTAACGGTTGACGATGAACGCGGCCAACGCATCAAAGTTGGCGGTCTGCTTCGCCTTCTGGTAACGCTGAGCCAATTGCGCCAGTTCAGCGGGAGCCAGCGGATTGGCTTTGGGATCACTGAGTTCCTGGTAGACCGCTAGACGCTTGCTGGTGGCTTGCTTGAGGCCAGCGTGATTGATCGCTTCGGCCACATCCGCCAGCCCCACCAGGTTGGACATGGCGAGCGAGACTGGTTCTTTCGCGGTACTCGTGAACAAACGCGTTTGCAGCAGATCGGCCACCTGCTTCGCCTGCGGCTGCATCTCCGCAAAGACCAACAACGAAGCCAGGACCTGACCTTCGTTGGCCAGTTGTGCGGCGTTGTCATTCGGCTGGGCGGTGAAGCGCGTGTGCCACGCCTGGCCGAGCGTTCGGGCGGAAGGTTGGTCCCTGGCCGTCTGGAACACCGTGGCCATCGCGCGAAGACTGTTCACATCAAGTTTGGCGAGTTTGCCTTGGTCGAGGTAACGGTCCGCCACCTGCTTCGCCAGTCGATTGAGTTGATCCGACTGCTTGGCCGCCGCCAGACGATGGGCGACCATTGCCGCGCGACCCAGTGAAGCGGCATCGCGTCGGTCCGCCAGGGCCGGCTGAGTCAGCATCATGCCAAGAAGAGCAAGGACCAGTATGAATCGTTTATGCATGTCATTCACCTTTTATGAATCTAGTCACCCACCACCCCGATCAACGGGACACGGATATAGCCGAGCTTAGCGTTCACCGTGCTGACTGGGATCTTCCATCACCGGCTGAACAAGTGTTGGTGCTTGGAGTTCCACCGGCACGGGGAGTACGGCTTGTTCGGCGTTGCGCACCTCTTGCATTCGGTTTTGC
>JANQFT010000487.1 GCA_028277685.1 Phycisphaeraceae bacterium | reverse complement strand
GTGGAAGCTGAACCTCGGCGGGCACGATCCGGCGAAGGTTTATTCCGCCTACAAGTCTGCCACCGAAACCGTCGGCCAGCCCACCGTCATCCTCGCACGCACGGTGAAAGGCTACGGCCTCGGCGAAGCCGGCGAAGGTAAGAACATCACCCATCAGCAGAAGAAACTCAATGAAGATGAGATGCTGCTGTTCCGCGACCGCTTTAAAATTCCTCTCACCGATGAACAGGTGAAGGAAGGTCACTTCTTCCGACCCGAAGATGGCTCGCCCGAACTGGAATACATGAAGGATCGCCGCCGCACTTTGGGTGGGCCTGTCCCTCAGCGCAACACCACCCACGTGCAGATCCAGATGCCCGAAGACGATCTGTACAAAGAGTTCTACGAAGGCACCGGCGACCGCGAAGTGTCGACGACGATGGCTTTCGTCCGCATGCTGACCAAGCTGCTCAAAGACAAACAGATGGGCAAGAACATCGTGCCCATCGTCCCCGATGAAGCCCGCACGTTTGGCATGGAAGCCCTGTTCCGCCAATGCGGCATCTACAGCCACGTCGGCCAACTGTACGAACCGGTTGATGCCGATCAGTTGATGTTTTACAAGGAAGCGACCAACGGGCAGATTCTCGAAGAGGGCATCACCGAAGCCGGCGGCATGTGCGACTTCATCGCCGCGGGCACCAGCATCGCCAACTACGGCGTGCCGATGATCCCGTTCTTCATCTACTACTCCATGTTCGGCTTCCAGCGCATCGGTGACCTGATCTGGCTCGCCGGTGACATCCGCTGCAAGGGTTTCCTCATCGGTGGCACGGCCGGTCGCACCACACTGAACGGCGAAGGCCTGCAACACGAAGATGGTCACTCGCATGTGCTGGCGTTGCCCGTACCCAACTGCATGGCTTACGACCCGGCATACGCTTACGAGATTGCCGTGATCGTGCGCGAAGGCATTCGCCGCATGTACCACGAAGGTGAAGACATCTTCTATTACCTCACCGTGGGCAACGAAAACTACGTGCAGCCGCCCATGCCCGAGGGTGCGGAAGATGGCATTCTCAAGGGCCTCTACCGCCTGCAAGCCACGGACAAGCCCGAAGCCAAACTTCGCGCTCAGTTGATCGGCAGTGCCTCCATCCTGAATCACGCCCTCGAAGCGAAGAAAATTCTCGCCGAGCAGTTCGATGTGCACGCCGATGTCTGGTCCGCCACCAGTTACAAGCAATTGCATCGCGATGCGATCGACGCTGAACGTTACAACCGCCTGCATCCCACGGAAAAACCGAAACAACCTTACGTGGTGGATTGCCTGGGTGATCAGCCCGGCCCGATCATCGCCGTGAGTGATTACATGAAAGTCCTTCCGGGGGCGCTTGGCCCGTGGTTCGGTCATCGTCTGACATGCCTGGGCACCGATGGGTTTGGCAGGTCCGATACACGCGAAGGTTTGCGCGATTTCTTCGAGGTCGACGCCAACCACATCGCTTATACCACCCTCACCGCCCTCGCCCGCGAAGGTGCCGTTAAAGCCGACACCCTTACCAAGGCGATGAAACAACTAAGTATCGACCCCGATAAAGCCAACCCCTGGACGGCGTGACGATCGCCCGAATGGGAATCACGAAGGGCGCAAAGACACGAAGACACAAAGCCGGCCTTGAATGGCTGGTGAACAAACCATTCGCCTCCTCCGTGCCTTTGTGCCTCCGCGCCCTTTGTGATTCAGGCCCGATGAATGTGAGAATGAACGATGTCCACTGAATTCAAACTCCCCGATCTTGGCGAGAACATCGAAGAAGCGCAGATCGTTTCGGTGATGGTTGCCGAAGGTGACACGATTGCCGAAGAGCAGGCGGTCATCGAAGTTGAAACCGACAAGGCCGTGATGGAAGTTCCCTCGTCCATCGCCGGCACCGTTGAAAAGGTTCTCGTCGCGGAAGGCGACACCATCAAGGTCGGTACGCCTTTGATCACTGTGGGCGAAAACGGCGCAGCCGCTGCGCCAGAGGCCAGCGATCAGAAGTCAGAGGTCAGCGAAGCGCCCGTCGAGCAACCCAAGGAAGAACCCAAGCCGCAGGCTGATACGCCAAGCGATGACTCGTCCGTTGAGGCGCCGGCAAAAGCAGAAACAGCGGACGTATCTGCTGATTCCGCACGCCGCACTCCGGACTCCGCACTTCCGGTTGCCGCTGCCCCATCCGTCCGCCAGTTCGCCCGGGAAATCGGCGTCGATATCAACGATGTCACCGGCACTGGCCCAGGTGGCCGCATCAGCAAAGACGATGTAAAAAACCACTCGCGTTCCAACCCGCGGGCTGAGCAAAGCGAAGCTGCGGATGCCTCCGCGCCCGGTACCCCCAAACCGCTCACCGAGCGCACCGCCATGTCCATGGTCCGCAAGAAGACCGCCGAGCACATGGAACTCGGTTGGACCGCGCCGCACGTCACGCTGCACGATCACGCTGACATCACCGACCTCGAGCAGCTCCGCCTCAAGTACGC
>JANQFT010000455.1 GCA_028277685.1 Phycisphaeraceae bacterium | reverse complement strand
CGACCCCCGGAAGATGGCCCGCTACACCCCGCGGAAGGTGGAGAAACTTCTCACCAACCCGGGCATCGTGCGCAATCGACTCAAAGTCAACGCGTTCATCACCAACGCGCAGGCCTACCTCGAACTGCAGGATGAACTCGGCAGTTTCAGTGAATTCCTCTGGGCGTTCGTTGATGGCAGCCCGATCCACAACCGATGGCGCACCATCAAACAGGCACCGGTCAGCACCGCGCGGTCGGATGCCATGGCCAAGGCGCTGAAAAAGCGCGGCTTCAAATTCTGCGGCACCATCATCTGCTACGCCTTCATGCAGGCCGTGGGCATGGTGAACGACCACGCCATCACCTGTTTCCGCCACGCTGAGTTGCAACGCATGTAACGCACTTGCAGTAAAATGGCACGATGGACATTCAGATTCTCGATGCGCAATCCAATGACATGGAAGTGGTGCGGAACCTGGTGCGCTTCTACATCTATGACATGGCCGAATACACTGGTTGGCCCGCGCCGGAAACCGGCTTGTACGGCGGGGTGGATAACCTCGAAACGTATTGGCAGGAAGAGGACCGCCACCCGTTCATCGTGCGCGTCGATGGCGAGTTGGCCGGCTTCAGCCTGGTCAACCAGCACGATGGCCGGTGGCACATCGGTGAGTTTTTCATCGTGCGAAAATTCCGGCGTACCGGCGTGGGCACGCACGTGGCGAAATCGATGTTCGATCGCTTCCGTGGCGACTGGTGCGTGATGCAACTGCCACCCAACAAGCCGGCTGTGGGGTTCTGGCGCAGGGTGATCGACGATTACACGCATGGGCAGTTTGAATGCGATGAACACACCCCCAGCGCATGGGGGGAAATGGTATCTTTGACGTTCTGCAACAACCCCCCATAATTACGGTTGCAAACGTCCCAGAGGCATCCTATCGTGACGCGATCAACGGTCAGTGCGGGCTTCACGTGAACCTGCCAACGACGGGAACCTGACGAGCCAGGGCGAGCAGATGGCCTACGGTTTTTATATCGCCTCAGTATGTGGGGCTTTGGCGGTGTGGCTGGTGCTGCCATCTGATCGGCGTAAGCCGATCATGCTTGGCGTGATCGCCGGTGCCGCCACGTTGGGTGGTCTTCTCCTGCACACCGCCAGCCTGGCTTACGATGCCGAGCAAGGCACGCCGTCGCTCTACTACTACATTTTCACCGTGTTGGCGGTGTTGTCAGCCGTGCGGGTGATCTCCCACCCCAGGCCCGTCTATTCCGCGCTCTATTTTGTGATGGTGGTACTCAGCGTGGCCGGTATGTTTCTCACGCTCGAAGCGGAGTTTATGGCCTTCGCCATGATCATCATCTACGCCGGCGCGATTCTGGTGACCTACCTGTTCGTGATCATGCTCGCATCGCTGCCCCCCAGCGCTTACGAAAGTCATGAAGCCCCAGCCTACGACCGTGTCGCCCGCGAACCGTTTCTCGCCTGCTTCGTGGGGTTCGCGCTGCTGGCCGTCCTCAGCAGCATCATCTTTTCCTCCGTTGATCCGATCACCCCCCGACCGGAGCGCGATGCGGTAACCGTGGCCATCGAGCAGATGCCCGATCGCATCACCCCCGTCCTGCTGGCACAGAATGCCATCAACATCGACACCAACCACCCCGACCTGACCTACCGCATGGAAGAAGGCGCCCTGATCGCCTCGATCGGCATTGGGGCGGATGAACGCATTGAACTGACATCAGACCTGCGCGAAGCCATCGCCAACTCAATCGGCAACATCGACCGCGTGGGGCTGAACCTGTTTGAATCGCACACACTCGGAATCGAACTGGCTGGCGTGATCCTGCTGGTCAGCATGGTCGGCGCGATCGTGATCGCAAAACGAAAGGTAACTGGAGGCAACGAGGCATCTAGGCACGAAGGCACGGAGGCGGAAGTCATTTAGCGCCGCAGCTTGCCGCGTCCGCCAAAGACGCAATCAGCAATCAGCAATACGCAATACGAAATCCCTCATGGAATACCTCACCCTCAATCACTACCTGCTCACCGGGGCGATCCTCTTCGCCCTGGGAGTGATCGGCTTCGCCACCCGGCGGAACCTGATTGTGATGTTCCTCTGCACCGAGATGATGTTCCAGGGCGTGGCCGTCACGCTGGTTGCGTTCAGCAAGTACCACGGCAACCTCGATGGCCAATCGTTCGTCATCTTTGTATTAACCATCGCCGCCGCCGAAGCCGCGTTAGCGCTTGGCCTGGTGGTGTATTTGTTCCGTCGAAAACAAACGCTCGATGCCGAAGCGTGGAGTGCGATGAAAGGATGAGTTTCGTTAACTGGTTAACTCGCCAGAGTCACGAATCAACGAATCAACGAATTAACGAATGCACACCTTAGCCGCGACGAATCTCGACCTGATCAACCTCGCCAAGTGGATTCCCCTGCTTCCACTGATCGCGTTGGTCATCAACGGCATCGTGCTCGGCGCGTTCAAGCCCGCGCGCAAGTTCGCGGCACTGGTGACGATTCTGGCCGTGGGTGGTTCGTTCGCGCTCAGCGTGGCTGTCTGGCTGGGCATGGGCAGTGCGAGTGAGTTTACCAGTGAACAGGCGTTCGTGATCGTTCGTGCGTTCGAATGGATTCACATCGGTGGCTTTGATGGCTTTCGTGCCGATGTCAGCTTCTTCATCGACCCGCTGACCGTGATCATGCTTCTCACGGTTACTGGTGTGGGCACGCTCATCGCCATCTACGCCAGTGGTTACATGGCGGGTGACCCCGGGTATCACCGTTTCTTCGCCTACATCGGCCTGTTCATCTTCGCCATGACCATCCTTGTGATGGCCGACAACCTGCTGCTGCTGTTCCTCGGCTGGGAGGGCGTGGGCGTGAGCAGCTACCTGCTGATCGGTTACTACTATCGCAAACCCAGTGCGGTGGCCGCGGCAAAGAAGGCGTTCATCGTCAATCGCGTGGGCGACTTCGGCTTTGCGCTAGGGTTGATGGGTGTGTTTCTGGTGTTTGGGGCGGTGCAGTATGACCGTGTTCTTCCGGAAGCGGAGTCGGTCTACTGGATGCAGGAGCATGGACTTGACGACGGTAGAGGCATTTTCTCCAACACCATAGACGATGCCGATCCAATCTTCGCCGACGCGGAACTTGTCATCCCCAACATCGTAGAAGTCGGTAAGCGCGAAGCAGAAATCTTTGGCAGCGATCTGAAGAAGACACTACTAATCATCATCCCCTTCCTGCTCATGCTCGGTGCGTTCGGTAAATCCGCGCAGCTTCCTCTGCACGTGTGGTTGCCCGATGCGATGGAAGGCCCGACGCCCGTCTCAGCACTCATTCACGCGGCGACGATGGTCACCGCCGGCGTCTACATGATCGCGCGGCTACTTCCCATCTTCCAACTGTCGGAATACGCGCTGTACACCGTGGCCATCGTGGGTGGCGTGACGGCACTGTTTGCCGCCACCATCGCGCTGTGCCAGTACGACATCAAACGGGTGTGGGCGTATTCCACCGTCAGCCAACTCGGTTACATGTTCCTCGGCGTCGGTGTGCTTTCCACCGTGGGCGGCGTGTTCCACCTGTTCACCCATGCGTTCTTTAAGGCGCTGCTGTTCCTTACTGCTGGCAGCGTGATGCACGCCCTGGCCGGCCAACTCGATATGCGGAAGATGAGCGGCCTGTTCAGGAAAATGCCCGTCACGGCCATCCTCATGTTGATCGGCTGCCTGGCGCTCGCAGGTTTCCCGTACACCGCGGGGTATTACTCGAAAGACCTGATCCTGGCTGAAGCGTTGGTCGCGCATCCATGGTTGGGGTGGATGGGTATCGCCGTAGCGTTGATCACGGCGTTTTACACGTTCCGTTTGTGGTTCCGCGTGTTCACTGGGCCGACGGAATATGAGATGTCGAACGAACATCACGGGTATCCGTCAGATCACGCCCACGATGACGATCACGCCCATCACGGTCCGCACGAGATGCCCATCCTGATGAACGCGCCGCTGGTGATCCTCGCGATCGGCGCGATCACGCTCGGCTTCCTCACCCACGATTGGGTGAAAGACATGGTGGAACATTCAACAGCCGGCGCGGCTCGCTTAAGCGAGCCGCACTCACCCGCGCATCACGCGGCGCATGTTGAAGTCGATCCGCATCACACTGATACCGCACACCACGACCCCTACCACGCCGCACACAAACTGGTCAGCACCATCACCAAGATCGGTTCGATCAGCATGATCCTGCTTGCTGGTTACTTCTTCTGGTTCAACCGCAAAGCTGCGGAGCGCATCGCCAGCGCCTTCGGCCTGATCAAACGGTTCCTCGAAAACAAGTGGTACGTCGATGAGTTGTACCACGTGATCATCGTGTTGCCGTTGCGGGTGTTTGGTTGGCTGTTCTACCTGTTCGATCGGCTGATCATTGATGGTTTGGTCGTCGATGGTTTGCTGCGCTACACCCCACGTTTGGCCGGTGAAGCGCAAACCCCGTTGGCCCGCGGCGTGTTGCAGGGCTTCGCGGTGGTGATGGCCATCGGTGTGATCGCGGTGCTTGCGTTCGTGATGTATTCGGTCTTGTAACAATCGACGATCGGCAATTGAAAATCGCCAATGGATAACGCTTCACTCATCTTGCCCTTGCTCGTGCTGATCCCGCTGCTGTGCGGCTTCGCCATGGTGTTGCTGCCCAAAGGCCGTGGCGACATCGCGAAGGTCATGGCACTTGGCATCAGTACCGGCGTGTTCGTGCTCAGTCTGTTTGCGTGTTACGCATTCGACTGGTCACGCGCGGGCGACATGCAGTTGGTGTTCAACAGCCCGTGGGTGGATGCGGTCGGTGTACGGGCGCACCTGGCAGTCGATTCAATCAGCCTGCATCTGGTGATGCTCACCACGTTCTTAATGCCGATCACGATCCTTGGCAGTTTCAAGGCGGTGAAGGAACGTCACACCGAGTTCTACCTGTGGTTGCTTGTGTTGCAGGCGGCGATGATCGGTGTGTTCTGCGCACGTGACCTGATCCTGTTCTACATCTGCTTCGAACTGACACTCGTGCCGCTCTACTTCCTGATCGGCATCTTCGGTTCGGCTAATCGCAGTTGGGCATCGATCAAGTTCTTTATCTTCACCCTCACCGGTAGCGTGTTCACGTTCGCTGGTGTGCTGTACGTGGCGTGGTTCAATACCACGCTCGGGAACATGTGGACCTTCGACATCGCCACGCTGTATGAGGCAGCGCTGCAGCTCAGCGGTACGCAACAGGCGTGGGTGCTCGTGGCACTGCTTTGCGGTTTTGCAGTGAAAGTGCCGCTGTTCCCCGTGCACACCTGGTTGCCGCTGGCGCACACCGAAGCGCCGACATCAGGTTCGGTCATCCTGGCCGGCGTGTTGTTGAAACTCGGCACGTATGGTTTGCTGAGATTCGCGTTACCGATGGCGCCGATTGCCGTGGTGGAATACGCCCCGGTGATCGCAGTGTTCAGCATCATTGGCATCATCTACGCGGCACTGGTCTGCTGGGTACAGGAAGATGTGAAAAAGCTGGTCGCGTATTCATCGATCAGTCACTTAGGTTTTTGCGTGCTCGGCATGTTCGCATTGAACGTGGCTGGCGTGGGTGGGTCGGTCATGTACATGATCAACCACGGCCTGTCGACCGGCGCGTTGTTCCTTTGCGTGGGTATGATCTACGAGCGCTACCACACACGTGACATGAACGCGATGAGCGGCCTGGCTAAACGCCTGCCCATCTGGGCCACGTTCTTCGTGTTCTTCTGCATGGCCAGCGTTGGCCTGCCGGGGCTGAACGGTTTTGTGGGTGAGTTCCTCACGATCCTTGGCACGTTCACCGCGACGGATGTGTTGGGCATTGGGTACGCCGCTGCTGCCGCGCTGGGTTTGATCCTCGCCGCCATCTACATCCTGTACATGGTGGGACGCGTGGTGTTCGGTCCGGTGAAAGAACCCGACACGCACGGCGAAAAGGTGAAGGATCTCAGTACACGTGAAATTGGCACGCTGCTGCCACTCGCGGTGATGTGCATTGTACTGGGTGTGTATCCCACGCCATGGCTGCGCAGCCTGGAACCGGCGATTGAGGATGTGATCCGCCCGGCACGTGCAGTGTTGGCTGCGCAGGACGTCAAAGCACCGCAAGTGGATGGGCATGTTTCGAATTTCGAATTTCGAACTTCGAGCTTGCTGCCGGAGGCAGCCCAATGACCATGCTCGAAAAGATCAACACGCTTTGGCCCGAAATCATTGTGGCGATCGCCGCGGTGATCTCGTTGATCGTTGGTCTCAGCCCGCGGGCGCAGACGCGCAAGTTGACGCTGTGGATCAGCGCGATGGGGTTGGTCGGCGCGATCGTTGTCGCAGCCACCATGCGCAACGAAGCGGGTGCCCTGATCGCCGGCGCGTTCGGCACGTATGTGAAGATCGCCATTGCGGCAGTCGGCCTTCTTCTGCTGTTCTGCGCGGCGGAAGTGCCGGATGAATCGGGTGGCGATATTCAGAACCCTCTCCCCTCGGGAGAGGGCAGGGTGAGGGCGGGGCACGACCAGGCCAATGCCAGCGCACAATCCACTTCTGAGAGTAAGCCCTCACCCCAACTCTCTCCC
>JANQFT010000372.1 GCA_028277685.1 Phycisphaeraceae bacterium | reverse complement strand
CTGTTCCCCAGGTTGTCTTCCGCCCGCACCGCCACAACGTGCGCACCGGGCGAAAGGTCGCGAATGGTAAACGAAACCACCTCATTTGTCGAGTCGTAGATCAGGTCATCCGGCAGAACACCTTGCCAGGTGTCATCGCCATCTACCGCGTAACGCACCTGGGCGATCTCGCTCAGGTCATCGCTCACTTTCATCGTCACCTTCACGCTGCCGGGGGCGGCGGCAACAGGTTCGACTTTCAGATGGGTGATGTTGGGCGAGGTGTTATCCACCACGACCGGACGGCTGAGGTGAACGGCGGTCTTCGCCTGCTCGGGCACGTTGTCCAGCGCATCGGATGCGGTGACGCGGATGATGTAGCGGCCATCGGGAATCACCAGCGTGTCCCATTCGTAGGATTTGCCTTCTTCATCCTCAGCGATGTTGATGAACGGGCTGCCGGGTTGGTCGAGCCTGCGCATGGCCAGGGTGAAACGGAGTTGGTCGGCGTTGGGATCGCTGACCTTCCATTCGATCTTCATCTTGGTCCTGGGCGTCGGTGCAGAAGACTTGCCTTTCTTGCTGCGACTGCTGGGTTTGGTGTATTCCGCCTTGACCGATTCGATGCGTGGGGCCATGTTCGGCATGAGGTATTTCAGGGCCACAGTGGACACGCTGGGCGTGGCCTTACCCTTGCCGAGGAGTTTGAGGCGGTATTGGATGAACCGTGCGGGTGGGCTGGCGACCTTGATGTAGATCGGCTCACCTTCGCCGGCGGTGCGAATGGCCATCGGTTCCGACCAGCCGGACCAGGAGCCTTCCTCGGGTTCAGCCACGTTGCCGCTGCGGGTCAGTACTTCCACGCCCGTGCCGGTCGGGGTGGTGACCATCGCCCGCAGACTGCCCCACATGCTGATCTGGGCGGCGTCGAGCGGGTCGGCGGTGAAGGTGCCTTCGGTGGCGTAACCGTCGGTCAGTTCCACCAGTCGTCCGGGGTTGGCCGTGCCGATGAGCACCTTGCCGTTGATGATGTGCATCGCTGGAACCTGTTGCGGTTCCAGGTCAGCCAGCACGGTGGTTTCACGTTGATCGATGTCCACGCGATAGAGTTGACCTTCGTTGCCGGTGGCGATGAGCAGGCGGCCGTTATCCATGGCCAGGCGGAGGATCATGACCGATTCGCGGAACACTTCCCGGGCAAAGCCTTGTGGGTCGATCTGGTAAACCGCATTGCCCTGGCGCTTGCTGGCTCCGCCGGGTCGGGCGGCATTGCCGGAACGCTTGCTGGTGCTGCTGTCACGGCGACTGGCCGAGCGCGTGGCCATGGGCTTCAGTTCAATGCCGCCGGATTCTTTGGCTTTGGCCAGGCGATCGCGAATGGCTTCGCGGAGTTCATCGTACTGTTGCGGCGTGGGCTTGGGGTCGGGCTTGACTTCGGGCGCCTCTGGTTCGGCTGGCGGCGCGTCGTCTGCTTCTGCCTCGGGTTGGGCAGGTTCGACTTCGGGTTGATCGGGTTGGGGTTGGTCTGCCTCGGGCTTGGGTGGATCGGCGGGCTTGACGTCATCTGCGGGAAGCGGTGCCGGTTTGGGCGTTGGCAGTTTGGGGGTTTCGGTTTGGGCGGGTTTGCCGGATTGCTCTTTGGCCGGTTCGTTCATACGGCCGGGTCGCGCCTGGTCGGCTGCGGCGGTACCGACGTACAGCATGCCGTCGGCCGTGGCGAGCAGGGCGCCGACTTCCGCCTCGGCGGCGTCATACATGATGAACGTATCAAAAGGATTGGCGGCATCATCTTTAGCGGCAGGCGTGATGCGGTAAACAAGGCCTTCGCCATCCGTGCCGGCGTAGATGTGTTTGCCCGCGGTGGCCAGGCAGAGGAAGTTGGCCTGTTCACTGTCGGCAGCAACCTGGGGTTTGGGATCGTCTGCTGCGAGATCAATGACCAACACCTGTCCTTCGGTACCGGTGGCCAACCAGAGTTGGGCATCCTTTTCGGAGCCGACGATCAGCATGTCCCAGATGTAACGCACCTTGGGCAGGGCGATGGTGCGGACGATGGTGTGTTCCGCATCGCGCACCTCGACAAAGCTCTCCTGTCCGCTGACCGCCACGTACAGTGCGTCGGTGTGGGCGAGCAGGCTGAACACCTGTTGCGATGCGTATTCGGCAATGGTGTCGAAGCCGCCGGCCTCGGGAACGTACTGCATGAGACGACCTTTGGGGCCGGCTGCGATGTAGGTTTTGCCATTAGCCAAGCGAGCGATGTCGTAGATGATCGAATCATCATTATCCAGTACCGCCAGTTCCTGGGATGCACGCGACAGTTGGATCTCGCCCAGGTTCGTGACGACGGTTTGCTCACGTTCGGCGGGTTGGAAATCCGCTTCGGTGGCATGTTTCCACTCGTTGGGTTTCACGGCGATGGCCGCACTGCCCATCAGTGCGATCGTCAGGGCAAACACACTCAGACGCAGAATATGCAGCAACGCGAGGCTCCTGTTTGGTGTGTTCATCGGAATCACTTATCCAGTTCGGGGTAGCGTTTGACGCTGATGGAGGCAGACATTTGACCGCTGATGACGTAAGGCATGCGATCCTGCTTGGCGATGGTTTCGGTGTAAGGCCGGGCGTTGGAGTTGGTGCGTGCGGCGAGCAGGGCCTGCCGTGAGCCGGGTAGCTTGGGCAGTTCCGACCGGCCGATGGCCACGCCCTTGCGCTGGTTGAGGACCAACGTGCTGTAGACCGCGTCGTCCGGCGCACTGGTGAGTGTGAGAAGTGCTTCCAGCAACTCATCCACGTTGGTGAACCGCGTGAGGTGTGGCCGTGTTTCCATCAGGCGACGGGTGTATTCACGTGCACCACCAATGTGCAGCGGGTACATCCCGTCGGGCAGATCGTCGGGTACCTGCAGGGCGCATTGGTGGATGAACGGATCACCGCGATAGGGCGTCAGTTCGATGTTGGCGATGATCTTCTCACCGGGTCGCACGATCGCGCGGTCGAGGGTGATGTTGGTGATCGTCGCGGCCTGGACGCCGGGCTTGATGGTGATGTGCGTCTCGGCGGAAAGCAGGTCCAGAGGCTCAAGCGGGTTGTCGGTCAACAATGAAAGGAAGGGCATCATCTCGGCGAACAGTCCCATGGGATTGGCTTCGGGGATGATGGCTCGCAGGTTGACCGTACGGTCGCCGCTGAACTTGAGGGTGCTGCGCATTTCCATGGTGCTGTGCAGCGGGATGTTGGTGTCGCTGCTGATCGACATGATGGCGCTGTATGCGGTGAAGATCGGCAGGTAGTAATAATGATCCGCAATGTTGTAACGGAAGGTGCGGCTCTTGGTATCGTCGGGCCAGGTCACATGCACCACGGAGGGGCGAAAGCTGGGCTTGACGGTTGGGTTGCCGATGACAGCAGTACTTTCATCGTTGATGATCGAACCGCGAATCTGCAGTGTGCCGCCCAGCTTGAAGCTGGTCGACAGGTTCGGCTGCACGTAGTGAACGTACCCGGTGCCCATGGGCATGTGGGATGCCCCTTCGCCCATGAAGGCGTGGCCGAAGCCCAGCACGTTGGTGATGCGTCCCTCGCTGTCGCGCAGCACATCGGTGATGGTGCCGACGGCAGGGAAATCCACATCGCCCGTGACCAGGGGAACACTGAGCACGCCCCCCGGCTCGTAGGGAATCTGTTTGCCCTTCAGCCAAGATGGTGCCGTGGTGGCGGGGCGACCGGCGGCGACGGGTTGGATGCCCATCTCCTTCAGGAATGGCGTGAGCAACGTGGCGTCACGTGCACTGCCGACCCTGAGCGGTATGGCAAGCGGCATGCGGTTAGTGGTATTCGTGGTGGATGGCTCAGGGCGCGTGTCGCTGGTGCCGGCGAGCTTTGCCGCGATGTCCATGCGCCATCGTCGATCTGCGGAAAGCGGCATGTTGCGTATGGCGCGCACGGCAGTGGACATAAGCTTGCCGTTGGCGGCGCGTTGTTTCGATGGCGTTGGTGTTTTGGCGCGGGCGGAGGCTTGCAGCATCTGCTCGATGGGCTGCACGCCGGCGTAGGCATCTTTGCTCAGGCCGAAACCATAGGCGAACGCACCGATGATGCGACCGCTGCTGCCATCGCGACGGCGATTGCGATCACGCTCGGTCCACAGATAGATTGGTGAGCCGCTCATGCCCTGGACAGGTCCGAGCTTCTGCATGCGATCGCCGGGGCAGCGGATCCATACCACCGCTTTGCCGGGGCGACTGGCGCTTTCGACCGAAACCACCTCGACATCGAATGGCTCGATGCGCGTGCCACTGAATACGCTGAGGCCGTAGCCGGTCATGCCGGGGCGAACTTCGCGAACGCTCATGTGTCGTGCGGAGTCGAAGCCTGCCGGTATTTGGGCGCGGGCGGTGGTGGCACTCATACACAGCATGACCGCGCACGGGATCAGCCATCGCAACGTCAGATAACGCTTGAGCATACGGTCAAGGTAGTTCGCCGACGCAGGATTGACAAGCGTTGCGCATGCCCATACTTTCCCATTAGCGGGACTTGCCGCACCGTGGTGCCGCAGTTCGTCTGTTACGACTTTCGTTCGTCGCTGATGCTCGACCATGTCTGAAGACTTTGACGACATTCGTATTCGGATCGAGAAGATCACGGGATATCCGTTCGGTAACCCCACGCTGCTCGGAGAAGCACTCACGCATGCTTCGGTGGCGGAGGACCATCTGTCATCCAATGAACGGATGGAATTCCTCGGTGATGCCATTCTAGGCTTCATTGTCTGCGAGTATCTCTACGAAAACTTCCCCGAAGAACGCGAAGGCGAACTGACCAAGATCAAGAGTGCGGTGGTCAGCCGCCGAACGTGCGCAGACCTGAGCGACCAACTGGGGTTGACGGGTCTGCTGAGCCTGGGCAAAGGGATGAGCGACCGCAATGACTTGCCCCCAAGTCTGGCGGCGGCGGTGTATGAATCGGTGGTTGCGGCGATCTACCTGGATGGCGGGATGCAAGCGGCGCGATGCTACATTCTGAATCACATGACCGCAGTGATCGATGCCGCCGCGGCGTCTGCTCATCAACAGAACTTCAAGTCGGTTCTCCAGCAGCACGCTCAGCGAAAACTAAGCGACTTGCCGGCCTATCTGTTGCTGGATGAGAAAGGCCCCGACCACTCCAAGTGCTTCGAGGTGTGTGTCGAAATCGCGGGTAACCGTTACCCTTCGCAATGGGGCCAGTCGAAGAAGCAAGCCGAGCAATTGGCGGCCTTGGCGGCGTTAAAGGAAATGGGCGTGGTGAGTGAATCGGAAGACGGTATTATCGACCTGGTCAAAGATTGAGCCCCCAGTGGGCGAAGATACAGCCGCAATGCCCTTGTGCCGGGCATAGTATTTGCTGTATGCGCATGGCGTGGCATTGCTCGGGCTAACCTGCTAAAAGATTCATCATGTTGGTACTGGCAACCATTCTGGATAACCCCGGTGAGCAGCCGCATCAGACACGCTACCGCGATCCGCGTGTGCTGCGGGAGATGGGCTATACCGGTTTGGTGATCTACCCCACGACAGGTCTTAGTGGGTTGCAAGGCCCGGCCACCCTCATCCAGGCGGAAGCCAAGCAGGCGGCCGAAGAGTTGTACGATTCGGTGCGGCACACGGCGGTACAGGCTCACGCTGCGGGGCTGGAGGTGTATGTCACCTTTGATGTTCTTACTTTGGCCCGCGAGCTTGTTCATTCTGCGATGACATGTGGTCGCCAGCCACAGGTCTTATGTCCTGCATCGGATGAAGTGCTGATGGCCTCATCTCAATGTCTTGAGGCATTGATCGCCCGCACTGATCACGTGGATGGCGTGGTGCTGCGGCTGGGTGATAACGATGCCCATCGCCTGCCGCACCTCAACCTGTTGGGCAACGATATATACAGCCCGCATTGCCCCAAGTGCAGCAGCCTGTCGCACGCGGATCGACTGGTGCGTGTGATCGACCATTTCCATGAAACCGTGGTCGATAAACTGCAACGCAAGTTGATCGTACGAGCCTGGAACGCCAAGCCCGGTGGCATGCACGATCACGCGGAACTATGCCGCGAAGTGGCAGAACGCTTGCCGGTGGATGACCGCCTGATCCTTTCGTTCAAGTTCACGCAGACGGATTTCTGGCGGTATCAGAAGTGGAACCCGAGCAGTCTTGTTTGTGGTGATCGGCCGATCATCTATGAACTGGAATGCCAGAGGGAGTTCGAGGGCAAAGGTGCGGTGGTCAATTATCAACCCCCGCTGTGGCGCGATGGCATGCCGGAACTCCCTGAATCAAAGGGTCTGGCCTGGGCGGCAGACCAAGTGAATCTTGTTGGCTTATGGGCGTGGGTGCGCGGTGGTGGGTGGGGCGGCCCGTTTGTGACGGCCAATCAGGAAGCGTGGATCGACGCCAATGTTGCCGCCGTGCCTCAACTGGCGCAGAACCCTCAGGCTGATTGTGCCGCGTTGGCGGCGAAGTGGATCGAGAAGCAGGGTTGCAAACATCGCGCCGCGGCGGAGGCCCTACAGCAGATGCTGCTGAATTCCCCACAGACCATTCTTGAAGCGTTCTACATTCAGCCCTATGCCGCCCATC
>JANQFT010000432.1 GCA_028277685.1 Phycisphaeraceae bacterium | reverse complement strand
ACGCCGATCAACGATTCGAATCCGTACGTCGGTCAGCCGCAGGCGAACCTGTGGTTCGGTAAGACGGATGACCTTTGGCAATGGGGCAAACCCACCGGCTGGGGCGGCCCGTGGTGGGAAGCACCGGTGACCGCGGGCGAGCCGAGCGATCCGTATCTGATGACCGGCTTCGAGAACAAGTGCATGCACCTGAAGCACAGCGCACCACAGAAGGTGAAGTTCGCCGTGGAAGTCGACTTCATGGGCCACGGTGAGTTTTCGCTGTACGATACACTTGAAGTTGAACCGGGCGGCTACGTGCATCACACATTCCCCACCGGTTTCAGCGCGCATTGGATTCGTCTGGTGGCCGATGCGGACTGCACCGCCACGGCCCAACTGCATTACACGTAACTTTGGAAAGCAAACGGTAAAGGCGCAGAGTAATGCAGAAAGTGGACGGGATCGACAGGATTGACAAGATGGTTTTGAATCAACAATCCCGTTGATCCTGTTAATCCTGTCAACTCCTCTTTGCGTCTCTGCGGTTCATCAGTATTCAACATGAACAACCAACACCACAACTTCGACGTATGCATCATCGGCGGCGGCATGAGCGGTATGTGTGCAGCCATCGCCGCGGCAAGACACGGTGCGAAGACCGCCATCGTGCATGATCGCCCCGTGTTCGGTGGCAACGCGTCCAGTGAAATCCGCATGTGGATTTGCGGCGCACATGGTCAGAACATGAAAGAGACCGGCATCCTCGAGGAAATCCAACTCGAGAACGCGTATCGCAACCCCACCGGCAACTACTCGGTGTGGGATAGCGCGCTGTACGGCAAGATCGCGTTTCAGCCGAACCTCACGCACTTCATGAATTGTTCGTGCACGGATTGCGAAACCGAAGGCAGTGCCGACGATGCCCGCATCACGTCGATCACGTGTTGGCAACTGACCAGCCAGACGTGGCACACCATCGGGGCGAAGGTGTTCATCGATTGCAGCGGCGACAGCATTCTGGCTGAACCCAGCGGCGCGCTGTATCGCGAAGGCCGTGAGGCGGCGAGCGAGTTTGATGAAGACATCGAACCGTTGAATGCGGATGACAAGACGATGGGCAATTCGCTGCTCATTCAGCTTCGCAAGACGGACGAACCGCATCCGTTTGTTGCGCCGGGTTGGGCTTACAAGTTTGAATCGCCGGCTGACTTACCGCATCGCATCCAAGGGGTGAAGGCGCACAACTTCTGGTGGATCGAACTGGGCGGCCTGCAGCACACGATTCGTGATGCGGAAGCCATTCGCGATGAACTGATGAAGACCGTGTGGGGCGTGTGGGATTACATCAAGAACGTTGCCCCCGAGCGCGATGAGGCGGCCAATTGGGCGATCGAATGGATCGGCAGCCTGCCCGGCAAGCGCGAGAATCTCCGGTACGTGGGCGATCACATTCTCACGCAGAACGATGTGCGCGACGGCAGTCAGTTCGGTGACATCATCGCGTATGGCGGGTGGTCGATGGATGACCATCATCCCGCGGGTATGTTGTATCCGGGCAAGCCGACAATTTTCCATCCCGCGCCTTCGCCGTATGGCATTCCGTATCGTTCGCTCTACTCGAAGAACGTTGGCAACCTGATGTTCGCCGGTCGGAACATCAGCGTGACGCACGCGGCGCTGAGTTCGACGCGCGTGATGGCCACGTGCGCCATCATCGGGCAGGCGGCAGGTACCGGTGCAGCGCTGGCGGTGAAGCACAGCACCTCACCCCGCGGTGTGCACGGCGATTACCTCAAGCTGCTGCAACAGTTGTTGATGGAAGATGACTGCTACCTGCCGGGCCTGTCGCGCGAAGTTGATTCGCTGACCCGCACCGCGCAATGCGATGCCGACGCTCCGCTGCACAACGGTATCGACCGACCGGTGAATGACGATGCCAACGCGTGGACCGGCAATGTGGGTGATGCGGTCACGCTCACCTGGAACAGCTCGGTGGACATCGCGGCCGCACGCATCGTGTTCGACAGTAACCTGAACCACGACAAGCGCATGCCCTGTTCGTATCCGCGCAAGGCTGATGCGAAGACGATGCCGCAATCGCTGGTGCGCGGTTACCGCATTGAAGCGCAGGATGAATCCGGCACGTGGCAAACCGTGTTCCGCGATGAGAACAACTACCAGCGGCTGGCCGTCGCACCGGTCAACTGTCGCGCGAAAGCGATTCGGTTGGTCAGCGAATCCACCTGGGGCGATGATGCGGTGCGCGTGTTCGCGTTCGATGCGTTATCCACCAACCCGGCGCGCCTGCCCGATTCGCCGCGGGGCAAAACGTGGTCGCAGGTCGTGGCGCAGGTCGATCCGGTCGACCTCGCGCCGCCCGAGTCCGGCCTGGAAGACAACGAACGCGCCAAGATGCACAGCGCTTAACCCCCTCTCCCTCCAAGGGAGAGGGTTGGGGTGAGGGTGAGATTCTGCGCGCTTCTTGTGTCCCCATCTGCGTTTTCACTCGCGGCAAGCCGCGGCGCTAAACTGAATTGCACGCCCCTATCCCCCACACCCCATACGCTATACCCTACCCGTATGAGTGACGCCTCCCGTTTAGACCTGAAGAACCAACACATCCACTTCGTCGGCATCGGTGGTTGCGGGATGAGTGGGCTGGCGCGGATCGCTCAATCGATGGGCGCGATCGTCACCGGCAGTGATATGAACCGCAGCGACACCACGCACACACTGGAGTGCGCGGGCATTG
>JANQFT010000355.1 GCA_028277685.1 Phycisphaeraceae bacterium | reverse complement strand
CATCTTCCGCAACAACGCTGGCTATTACAGTTCATCCGGCTGGGCCTTCGAAGGCGGACGCGGCTGGCACTACCCCTGGCATTCGAAGAACTGGCTGATTGAAGACTGCTCTTTCGAGGACAACGGTGCCGGCGGCATGGCGCTGGCATGGGTGCGCAACGTTACCATGCGCCGTTGCCACTTCACCCGCAACGGCAACGTGGCCTCGTATATGACCCTGGTGCAGGATGGTGTGGTCGAAGATTCTTCCGCCACCTACAACAACTGGCGCGGTGAGCGTATCGGTTACGTGCACCACACCACCGCCGGCTTCGACCACAACACCGAGAACATGCTGTTCCGTCGCGTCAAAGCGACGCACAACTATGGTAGCGGTTTCCGCGTCGACCACCGCGCAGCGAACAACGTCTACGAAGATTGTGTCTCTTCCTTCAACCGTGCCGGCATGGGCTTTTTCTTCGAGATCTGCAAGTTCGGCCCGATCACCCTGCGCAACTGCACCGTCGAAGGCAACGCCGGTCTGGGCATGATGTTGCTGAACGCAAGTAATGTCACGGTCGAAAAGAGCATCTTCGCCCACAACCGGGGCGGGGAGTTCGCGTTCTACGTTTCACCGCCGCGCACGACGAAACTGTTCTACCTGCCGGTCGGCTTCAAGGATGTGCCCTGCAAGGACATCCGTAACTTCACCCTGCGCAACTCCGTCATTATCGGCAAAGGCAAGAACGGCTACACCATCACCCGCCGCTACAAGGAAGGCAACCCGGTTGCTTACCTGCCGCTGCTGAAGAACGAATACAACGCGTCGAACAATTACTACTGGAACCCCGACACCACGCAGGTGTTCGAAAAGAGCGTCGACTTCCACCGCCGCGCGTTCACCGACTTCGCCGAGTTCAAACAGATCACCGGCGAAGAGCAAGGCTCCACCTGGGGACCGATCGACGTCAAAACCGCCAAGCGCCGCGGCATCGGCGCACGGCACTGAGGCTTGGGGCTTGGGGCTTGGGGCTTGAGTCTCGTGACTCAAAAACTGCCCTCTGACACGTAATGCAACACGGATCAGAGCTTGTAAGTGGTTCTTTGACACCAAGATACGATCGAACACCCGGGTAGGGGTAGATACGTACTGTCAGACCCGGTTCCCCGTGTCGTGCGCGCAAACGTAGCTGGTGAAAGGGCATAGCGTATCGGGTATAAAGTACGGGGTACAGGCGGGGAGAAGGCCTCTGCGACGTCTCGTTTGCAGTGCTTAGCCGGCGATCGCCGTAAATCACGGAAGTCCCCCGGAAGTTGCCCCCGAGGCATCCATGTGAAACAGATGTGCGCGATGCGTGATGATGATTCGCGGGATTGGTGATCAACTGGTGCTGGTGCGACGGTACAATGGTGTCGTCCAGGAAAGGCCAATTCATGTCGCAGGTCCCCACAGCATCCACCGGCACGTACATGCAATCTGATCGCGGGGGATTGATTCTCACGTTCGGCATCCTGAGTTTGTTCATCTGCATGATCTTTGGCGTGGTGGCATGGGTGATGGCGAACAACGACCTGCGGGCGATGGACGCGGGGCGGATGGATCCCGCGGGTCGGGGGCTGACGCAAGCGGGTAAAGCATGCGGGATGGTGTCGGTGATCCTGGCGTTGCTTGGTTGCGTTGGTGGTCTGGTGTTGCTCTTGTTGTGGTTGCTGTTGGGCGTGGGACTGTTCGCCGTGGGTGCAGCGGCGGGGTGATATAACCCTCATGTGATTCGATATCGGCATGCATTATCGGCCGTGATGTTGGGGGATGAACATGGACGATAATGGGTGTTGGCTGGTTCTGCCGGGCGATCAGTCCTGGGTGGTTTCCGAGGGTATGCCCGACAACACATGAGAGGCCTGCGATGAGCCAAACTACAGAACGTCGTCGTTACAGTCGTCTGGAACTCAACCTGCCGGTGACCGTATGCACCAGTGATGGTCAGCGTGTCGAGGGGCGGTTGGCGGATTTATCCAGTGGTGGGGTGAGTGTTCAGTTAAGTCAGGCTGATGTGGTGCTGCAGGACGAAGCGGTTGAAGTGGAAATGCAGTTTGGTTCGCCGGGCCAGTTGGTTGGGCCGACCAGCATCGAACCTGGTGTGGTGCGTTATCGCCGCGAAGGTCGCGTGGGCATCGAGTTCAACCGCCTGCGCATGGGCCAGGTTGCGTGATCGCCCATCGCGCGTTCAATGCTGCCTCGACTTGCGATAGGCTGCGGGAGGAACGCCAGCCACCTTCGCAAACTGGCGGGCAAAGTAGAACACATCGCGATAGCCCAGGTCACGGGCGATCTCTTTGATGGGGTCATCGGTATCGACCAGTTGGCGTTGGGCTTTGGTGATGCGCTGGCGCATGACGAACTCATGCAGTGTGTTGCCTGTCGCAGCACGGAAGCGGCGACGTAGCGTGCTCAAACCCATCTCCAGTTGGTCGGCGATCGCCTGGTAATCCGGCTCGAAGGATGATTGTTGCTGCAACAGCGCACGTGCCTCGACGAGCCACGCTGGTTCATCGGCTGCGGCACGGCGTTGCTCCGCCAGGTCAATCAGGATGCCCTGCACCTGATGCACCGCATGATGATGGGCCAGTGCATCATCGCGGGCCAGCAGTTCGTACAACACGTCCAACTGCTCTGCACCGCCCACCGGATCACTGGCCGGTTGTACACGACCTGGCCAAATGCCCATCTCCTGCCACTGCTTGATCTGCGGACCGCGAATGGCAATGTAACGATGTTCCCACCACTTGTGACCTGGCGCTGGATGAAACCGAATGTGTGGTCCCGGCGAGGCCAGCCACCACGTGGGCTTGGTCAACACGTGATGCTCATCGTCGTAGAACAGTTCAACGGATCCGGCGGTCATCAACTGCAGGGCGTGATACCCAACGAAATGCTTGTCTACGCGGGAGTCGCAGCGCACGGTGTGTCGGCCATGCAGGAATGTGAGACGTGGCTCACCCATATGTGAGAGTATAGTGCAAAATGAAGTCTCATTGTGAATACGCGTTGCCTGAGTCGCCGCGTATGCTTCGGCCAGGAAGCTGATTTACCTCAATCAAAGGAGATTATGTCATGCCAGCTTCATCGGCCACAATCGTTCCGCAGCGCACCCTCACCGCAGATGAGATCGCATCCTACAAAGCGGATGGCTACGTGATGTTGCGTCAATTGATCAGCACCGAAACAGCCGCGGTGATTCGCGAGGAAATTCTCGACATTATGGATGCGCTGGGTCTTAGCCGTGAGCGACTCGGCAAAGCACAGGGCACCGCGGATAAGCTTCGTCAGACGCACGAATACCTGCGCGGTAGTCAGCTTGATGCGTTGGTCAACAGCGAGGCACTATGCAATATCGCCGCGCAGTTAATGGAAGGTCCGAGCACGTTGTACATGCCCTTCACCGCAGTGAAGGCTGGCGGCGGTGGCGGGGAGTTCCACTTCCACCAGGACAATCAATACACCACCTTCGATGGTCCGGGCACGAATCTTTGGTTCGCGCTCACGGAGATGACCGAAGCCAACGGTTGCATTCGCATGGTGCCCCACACGCATCTGGAAGGCACGTTGGAAGCCAAGGCGTCCGGCGATGGTGATCAGCACAAACGCGTCACCACCGATCCGACCAACAATGTTCCCATGTTGATGCAACCCGGTGACTGTGTGGCGTTCACTCGTCTGACCGTACATGGCAGCGGACCCAACACCACCGATGCACCGCGGGTGGCTTACGCTGTGCAATTCCACCGCAATGATGTGAAGGCGGTTTGGGACGATCAGCCGCCGCGCTTGCTTGTTGAGCATCAGCGCTGGGCAACCGCACCGGTCGATCGGATTGGCAAACCCGATCCAGCCGGGCGCGACGGGCATTAACCCAAGCGGTGTTATTTCTCGCTGGTACGCAGCAATTGCGTGCTGACGTGCTCGTCGATCGTGGTGGTGATGGTGCGTGGGCCGATGTTCATACTGATCTGCGCCGTCAGATTGCGGTCGATGTGCTGGCCCACCACCTCATGCCGCGACAGGTCGAACATGATCTGCGATTGCTGTTTCGCACCGGTGATGCGCACGTCCACTGGCGGGGCACCATCAGGCATCTTCGGATTGAGGCGAAGCTTGGAACGGCGCGTCACCATCGCCACCGGAACGCCGGCGATTTCTTCCACGCCTTCAAAGGTGTACTGGCTGTCGTGCAGCAGGTCGCCTGCTTCGTGCGACCAGTTGAACTGTTCATCCCACTGGCTGCCGGGCTTCATACCCGCCTGTCCGCCCACCAGCCAGGCAAGGTCGGTGGCCATTTCCACAAAATCACGTTCTTCCAGTGTGTCGCCCATCTTCCCGGCATTGTTCTTGATCGTCTCCCAGCCAGAGACACTCGAGATGTGGCCGGTTGAATCCACGTTCACCGTCACCACCACGCCGCGCATCGCACCGAGCAAATCATCCAACGATTTAAGTTTCTCGCCACCTGCACCACGACCATCCGCCGTGGATGTTTGCCCATTCATGCCCGTGATCGTCAACGTGATGTCATCGATGATCATCTCGCCCGTGCCACCACCGTCTTCGTTTGCTTCAGTTACGCGCCAGGTCACGTCGGCGTTCACCGCGATCTGCGTCTCGCCCGAGCGTGAATGCTCGCCTGCTTCCACTGAGGTGCGGGTTTTCCGCGTGGTGGTCGCGCGATACGTCGCCGTCTGACCAGTTTGCCAGAGCGGCCGCAGGTCGGTCAGTATCGGCGCATCCTGCGCGAAGGTTGTCGATGCAATCAACAGCACGACCAGAAGGGTCAATCCATATCGTCTCATGTCCGGCTCCGTCGGTATGGCGGTCACCCATCAGTTTACGGCAACAAGTCGGCCGTGGGCGACTGACGATTTAATTCCAGCCATTCAATATCCGCAAGTTCCCATTGGCCGGCTTCCGTGCGCTGCCACGTGAACAACCAACTGGTGACCAACGGTGTATCGCCCATCATGGCCATGGATGGATCTTGCGTGCTTTGCACGTCGGTTTGAACCAGCAAGTAGCTTTGTCCACGACCACGTTCGAGTGCCCGGGCCTTCAGCAGGTGCACCTTCCAGTTGGTGAACGTCAGTTGCTTATGCACGTTGCGCGTCTGCAGCAACACTTCCTTCTCCGTGCTGCGCACATCCTGTCCCTGCACCCGCAAACTCACATCAGTGGCCAGCAATTCTGCGAGTGTGGCTTCATCCAGCGGCGGGGCAGCCGCATCAACCAATTCCTGTGTTTGCCGTTCGATGATCTCGCGCGACGATTCAATCATCTCCGCCAGCGCCACCACCCCCAGGCCGATCACCAGAAAGATCGGTGCCGCCCAGCGCAGGTTACGTTGGCCCGTGCGTAATGCATAGAAGCCGCACACCAATGCCACCGCCCACGACACCACCGCCACCGGCCACGGGTTCTCCAGGAACAGGTAAGGGAACAAAGATGGGGCAGGCCAGTCAGGCATTTTGAAGTCCTCCGCCTTACAGTTCCGATAATAACCCCAGACGCCGTGCGCGCTCATCGGATCGATGCATGGCCATAAGCTTAACCGGTTTCCGTGAAACTGACATGACCCAATGGTGCGAATCTAATCTGTCTGCTTTAGCCGCGGTCAATGAATCGCTGGCTGAGCAGTTGCACGATACGCCGCCGCATGACGGTGTAACGTGGAGCGAGTCACGCGAATCGGGCATCCTTACCGCAACGCTCAACCACAAATTAGACGCAGGTGGCGCGCGAAGCATTACACTTGCCAGCAAGTATTCACCCACCAAAGAAGCCGCACGACTGGCGGGCAATGCTGACCCTGATCGGCACGCGGTGATTGTTGTCCTTGGATTGGGCACATCGCATCACGTGGCGGAGTTGGCGCAACGCGTGGTCGGCAATGGTCTGTTGGTGGTATACGAACCGGATGCGTCTTTGGTGCGCTCGGTGTTGGAGCAAGTCGATTGTCGCGCCTGGCTTGGTTCGCCTCGGGTTGCGTTGTTTGTGGGTGAAGTTGAACCGGCGGAATTGATTGCCCGCCTGGAATCGCAGGTGGCGTTGGTGAGTCAGGGTGTGCAGTTTATTGCCCATCCACCCACGCGACAGATTCACGCTGATCGACTCAATGCTTTCTCGGATGCGATGACGCAGTTTGTCTCTTTCTGCCGCACCAACATTGCCACCACATTGGTCAACGCCAGTCGCACGTGTGAAAACCAAGCCCAAAATCTGCCGCAGTACACCGCGGGGGCAACCGTTGCCGAACTTGAAAGCATCACACAGGGCTACCCGGCGATCATCGTCTCGGCCGGCCCATCCCTGGCACGCAATGTGCATCTACTCACGCAGCCGGGTGTGCGCAATCGCGTGGTAATCATCGCAGTGCAAACGGTGCTCAAACCATTGCTCGCCCGCGGGGTGAAGCCACACTTCGTTACCGCGCTGGATTATCACGAAATTTCCAAGCGCTTCTACGAGGGCCTGCCCCCGTTGGATGATGTTACCCTGGTGGCGGAGGCGAAAGCGCACCGCGCCATTCTGGATGCCTACCCCGGTCCCGTCCGCGTCTGCGAAAGTCGCTTCCTCGACACGCTGCTCGGCGATCAGGCGCGTCCGGTCGGGCACCTGAAGTCAGGCTCGACGGTGGCACACTTATCGCTTTATCTTGCGCAGTATCTCGGGTGCGATCCGATCATCTTCATCGGCCAGGACCTGGGCTTCAGCGATGGTCTTTATTACTGCCCCGGCACCGCCATCCACGAAGTGTGGGCCGACGAGCTGTCACCCATGAACACGTTGGAGATGATGGAATGGAAACGCATCGCCCGGCACAAATCACACCTGCAGAAAATTGATGACATTCACGGCAAAACCATTTTCACCGATGAGCAGATGCTCACCTACCTCAAGCAGTTCGAAAAAGATTTCGCCGACGCACCGCAACAGATCATCGATGCCACCGAAGGCGGCGCACCCAAACGAAACACGCAACGCATGACTTTGGCCGACGCCCTGGCCAAACATGCCACGCGCAATCGACCTTCCCTGCCGTTGCCCTCGCGCGAATTGGATGTCGATCGCCTGCATCAGACAAAAAAACTGCTGGCCCAACGGATCGAACAGATCCAACGTCTGGCCGACTTAAGCCGCCAGACCATGCCCATCCTGCGCGACATGCAGAAGCACCAGCAAGACGAAGTCAAGATGCAGCGCCTGTTCACCAAACTCAATCGCAATCGCGCCCAGGTCGCCACACTGACCGAGGCGTTTGACCTGGTGAACGATCTGAATCAGGTGGGCGCGTTCAACCGCATTCGTGCCGACCGCGCGATACGCGTGACCGACAACACGGATGAGTACGAGCGTCAGCGTCGACAACTCGAACGCGACAGGCAGAACCTGGAATGGCTGATCAGCGGTTGCGAAGAGACGTTGCGCATCTTCGCTGAGTCGGTCAGGCGCATCGATGATCGGCTCGCACAACAGCGGGAGGGGGTGGCATGAACGCAGCGTCACGCATTGTGGGACTCATCGCGTGGCATGCGGAGCGTCATGCTTTGGGCTGGCCGCGTGGGCAGGATGGTGAAGCACTACTGACGCGCACCGTGACGAAACTGCAGGAATGCGCCGTTGATCGGGTAATCATTGTGGGGCCGGGTGCGTTACCAGATATCGAAGGTGTGACTCATCACGAGACGACGCTCGACCTGTTTGACACGCATCACACCATGCAAATCGCAGCCCGGAAGTTCTCCCCGCGCGTGTGGCGAGGCGGCGTTGCCGGGGCGACCTGTTACGACGAAGTCATTCATCCCACGGCCATGGTCGAAGCACTAGAAACGCACCGCGCAACCGCAGCGCTCATCGTCGGCCCGGACTGGTGTGAGATTGATCCCACCCTGTGCGACCAGGTGATTGCCCGTCACCTCAACCAGCCGGATGACTTCCGCATGGTGTTCACGCAGGCACCAGCTGGCCGCTGCGGGGTGCTCGTTGCAACCGATCTGCTGGCGGAGCTGCGGGATAACCAGACATCGATCGGCATGATGCTGGACTACAACCCGCGCATGCCGCAGGGCGACCCGATTGCGCGCGATATGTGCGTGCAGATCAGTGCAGCACAACGCAGTCAACCACGTTGCACGCACGATGCGCCACGGTGGTGCGAAAAGTCCGATCTACCGCAACTGGTTGAAGTGGAACTGACCACGAACAGTCCCTGCACCGGGCCGATCACACCGCAGCACCATGTTCCGTTCGATCGTGAGGCCATGTCGCTAGAAAGTGCGGAACGTTTGTTCGAGCAGCTTGCGGTCGAACCGGATGTTTCGGTGATCCTGGGTGGGCTTGGCGATGCGCTGGCGCACCCGCAATGGCAACTGGTCGTGCAGGCGGCGCACGATGCCGGTGTGTGGGGCATTGCGCTGCGAACCGATCTGCTGGTGGAACAGGCCGAGCTGGAACAAATACTCGCACTGCCGTTGGATGCAGTCATCGTGAACATCAACGCCGACCAGGCGGAAACGTATGCGAAACTGATGGGCCGGGATGCACTGGATCAGGTGCGCAGCAACATCGAATGGCTCTTGAAGAACCGAAGGAATGCTCATCGTCCCGGTTTACCGTGGGTCGTCCCCACGATGATCAAAACACAGGACAACGTGGAAGAGTTGGAGTCATTCTTCGATCGCTGGATGTTCTTCTGTGGCCAAGCGCTTGTTAACGCTCCCACCACGGGTGGCGGTCTGATGGAAGATCAGGCGGTACTCAACATGGCACCGCCCCGGCGTTTTGCCTGTCGTCAGCTTGCTTTACGCATGAGTGTGTTGAGTAACGGCACGGTCGCGCGCTGTGATCAGGATTGGCTCGGCCGGGCTGCAGTGGGTCATGTGAACGATACGAATGTTGTCGACTTGTGGTCACAACTGCAGTCGATCGCGCAACAACATGAAGTGGGCCAATACGAAGATATCTGTACGAACTGCCGGGAGTGGCATCGGCCATGAAAACGTTGTGCATCATCATCGGTCGGGCGGGCAGCAAAGGATTACCCGGTAAGAATGTGATGCCGATTGCGGACCGCCCCATGATCGCCTGGACCATCGACCACGCGAAGGCAGCGAAGCAAGTGGATCACATCGTGGTCAGTACCGATGGCCAGGCCATCGCCGATGCGGCAAGGGCACAGGGTGTTGAAGTCATCATCCGCTCCGCCGAACTCGCCAGCGACACTGCCACGGTCGATGCTGCAGTACGACACGCAGTGAAGCAAATCGAACATCGAACATCGAACATCGAACATGTCGTGATTCTCTACGCCAACGTCCCCATCCGGCCAATCGACCTGATCGACCGCGCGATCGACAAACTCACCACGACCGGTTGCGACAGTGTGCAAAGCGTCTGCCCGGCTGGCAAGATGCATCCCTACTGGCAGAAACAGTTGGGTGGTGTGAATGGTGATGCACTTGAACCATTCATTGAGAACGATGTCTATCGTCGCCAGGACCTGCCCGCCGTCTACCAACTGGACGGCGGCTTGATTGCGGTCACACGTGAAGCGCTATTCACCGTCCGCAACGACGAACCGCATGCATTCCTGGGCAATGATCGTCGGGCAATTATTACGCAACCGGGTGAAGTGGTGGACGTAGACGAACCGAAGGACGCGGCAGTGGCGGAAGCGATGTTGGCAAGTGTGGAGTGCGGAATGCGGAATGCGGAGGTGGTGATTGGTGGACGCGGCATTGGGGGGGATCAACCGACGTATGTGATTGCGGAACTCGGGGTGAATCACGATGGTTCGGTCGAGCGTGCGCTGGAGCTGACGCGCATCGCCAAACAAAGCGGCGCCGATGCGGTGAAGCTGCAACTGTTTGATCCTGATCTGTTGTTGAGTGCAGAGGCAGAATTGGCGAAGTATCAGGAAGATGCGGCGGATGACCCGCATGCGATGTTGCGTGCGTTGCAACTCGATGTTGATGAAATGCTGCAGGTGAAGGCGGAGGCGCATGCGCTGGGGTTGGGCTTCATCGTCACGCCGTTCAGCATGGAGAGTGTTGATGACATGCGACGGCTTGACCCCGATGCGGTGAAGATCGCCTCGCCCGACTGTGTGAACACACCTTTGGTCGAAGCGATGCAAACGCTTGGTAAGCCGATGATCATCTCGACCGGCGCGAGTGAGCATGCGGAACTGGTGTCGATGTTGCCGATGTATCGTCGCACGCCGTGTGTGTTACTGGATTGCATCAGTTCTTACCCCATTCCGCGTGAAGTCATCGAAACGACTTTACCGCGTGATCTGCGTCGGCTCGGCTTTCTGATGGGCTATTCCGACCACGAGGACGCGGGCGACCTGCGCAGCGGCGTGATGGCAGTGGAAATCGATCGCGTCTGCATGATCGAAAGACATCTGACCTACGATCGTCATGCCGCAGGGCCGGATCATGCCGCCAGTCTCGATCCACAGCAGATGACCAAGTACATCGATCTGATTCGTGAGCACGAACTGCAGTTTCCGATGACCGAATCCGTTCCCGAATGTGAACGTGATGTGCGGCGTGTCTCACGGCAAAGCGTGTGCGCGGTGCGCGACTTGGTTGCCGGGCATGTCATCACGCGCGATGACCTCACGGTCAAACGACCCGGCACGGGGGTACCGGCGGCGCAGTTGAATGCGATCATCGGCAAAGAACTGAAGCGTGATGTGAAGGCGAACCATCTGTTGCATGAGGGGGATGTATGAGAAGTTCGAAGCTCGAAGTTCAAAAATCGAAGCGCAAACCTCAAGCCTCACGCCTCAAGCCAAAACGCATTGCCATCGTTACCGGCACGCGCGCGGAGTTCGGGTTGCTGCAAACCGTCATGCGTGCCGTGGATGAGCATCGTGCGTTGTCGTTACATGTCATCGCAGCGGGTATGCACCTGGTGAACGACACGCAGAAAGACATTCGCGCTGCGGGGTTCGACATCATGGCGCGGGTGCGCATGCAGAAGTCTGACGAGACAGGTCGCAGTGCCGATGTGCAGGCGGTATCGCGCGGTATTGCGGGATTCGGTAAAGCGTTCGACAAGATCAAACCCGACATGATTGTGGTGCTGGGTGATCGCATCGAAGTGATGGCCGCGGCGCTCGCCGCCCAGGTGGGAGGTTACCGCATTGCCCACATGCACGGCGGCGATCGCGCGGAAGGCGTGGCGGATGAAGCGATGCGGCACGCGATCAGCAAACTCGCGCATCTGCATCTGTCGGCCACGCAGCAAAGCCGTCAACGCCTCATCCGCCTGGGGGAAGATTGGCAGCACACCATCTGCGTCGGCTCACCCGCGATGGATGGATTGCGCGACGTGCAACCGGCTGACGATGCACCCGAGGTGATCGTGCTGCAACACCCCGTCGGCAGCAGTGATGCCGTGGAAAAAAAATGGATGACCGGCACTCTGCACGCCACACGCAAGTTCAAACCACTCGTCATGGCCCCGAATCACGACCCTGGCAGCAAAGGTGTTCGTGCCGCGTTGCGCGGCACGAAAAGCAAAGTCACCACCCACCTCAACCGTGCCGACTGGTTACAGCAACTCGCCGGGGCCAAGGTGATCGTGGGGAACAGTTCCGCGGGGTTGATCGAAGCGGCTGCCTTGAAGACTGCCTGCGTGAACGTCGGCCCGCGCCAGAACGGTCGCGAGAAACCCGCCCACGTGATCGATTGCGATTACGGTGAACGCAACGTGCGCGCCGCCATCGAACAGGCGATGAAACTCAACCTGTCGCGCTCACGTCATCCTTACGGCAACGGTCAAACCGGCCAACGCGTGGCGGAACTGCTGGCCACACTCGACCTGAACGCTATCCCGTTACGCAAGAGGAATACGTACTGAGTTGAACCGCTTGGACGTAGAAATAACGCTTTTCTCTGCGCCTCTGCGGTTTGTCTTAATCGGGCAACGGGCTGAACCGTGAGCCGGCCAGGGGGATGCGCTTATTGAATGGCTTGCCCTTGGGCAACAGCGGAGCAATGACCAGCATGATCGCGATGATCGCACCGTTGGCCACCCACAAGTAACCATCAAGCTGCAGGTAGACCAGCGTGCCGGTCGCCAGCAGCAGCGCCAGGCTGGTGGGAATCAAACCGCGCCACGCCAGGCGCATCAGTTGATCGAAGCGGAAACGGGGCAGCGTCCAGCGAATCTGCATCACCAGGAAAATCAGCAGGAACATCTTGCCAAAGAACACCGCAGCCTTCAGCGCCACGCCCAGGATGCCGGTGATGATCGGCTGCGATTCGCCGTAAATCGCCAGGTCGAACCACGGCAGGTGCCACCCGCCGAGGAACATCAGGGTGAAGAACGCCATCGCCGTAATCATGTGCAGGTATTCACCGAGGAAGAACAGAGCGAACTTCATCGAGGAATACTCGGTGTGGAACCCGCCGACCAGTTCCTGCTCGCATTCAGCTAAGTCGAACGGGGTGCGGTTATTCTCCGCCAGCAGGCAGGTGAAGAACAGTACAGCCGCGACGGGTTGCTGGATGATGTTCCATTGCGGGATGACCCCGTACCAGTAGCCAGCCTGCGCGTTGACGATGCCGTCTGCCGCGGCGGTGCCGGCCATCAGCAACACGCACAACACGATCAACCCCATGGGGATTTCGTAGCTGAGCATTTGGGCTGTCGCACGCAAACCACCCAGAAACGAAAACTTGTTGTTGCTGGCCCACGCACCCACCACCACGCCATACACCGCGAGCGAACCGGCAGCGAGGATGTAAATCACCCCGATGTGCAGCGGCGCCCCGGCCACGATAGCCTGGCCCGCTTCAACGTTGATCGCGCCCCACAGCAGACTGAACGCGGGCACATCGATGGTGCCGCCGAACGGGATCACCGCCCAACCGATCATCGCAGGCACCACGGCCAGAATCGGTGCGGCATAAAAAAGACCGCGGTCAATGCCTTGTGGATCGAAGTCTTCCTTCACGAACATCTTGATACCGTCGGCCGCGGGTTGGCCAAGGCCCCAGAAGTGGAAGGTACTCATGAACTTCAGTTTGAGCGCGTTCCATAAACCGTGCAGGCCAAAGCTGAACCCGGTGCGGTTAGGGCCGGTGCGGTCCTGCGTCCACGAGGCGATTTTGCGCTCGAGGAAGATCATGTAGCTGGTGCCGCCGAGGAAGACGTTCAGCAGGATGAAAATCAGGTTGAAAGAGACGAATGTCTGTGCGGAAAGCGTCATGATCACCGTGCGCCGGGAAGGGGTTGTGAGTGTAACCGCCGTAACGAGGTCATCTTAGCCGGGGCGTTGGCGGCAGGCCAGTGTACCGGGCAAGGTCAAGCAGTATCCGCGTGTGGATAACCTGTGAATAGACCGGACGGGTGATCCGGTGTTTCGGATGACATTCGCAATGGTGACGATGGGCGAACATGATGTTCATTCAGCATTAACGTAATGTGGATGGCATAACACGAGGCAATGATCGGTAAACATATTACTTTCAGTTACTTGTGTCTGTTTGCGTGATGTGATTGCTCTCACATTCATCGCGGAAGTCGCCTTGGAGTGTTATCGGGCTTGCGGTGAAGTGCGCGTGTGGTTGATGTGGATAACGTGTGTCAGAATGAAGGATTGGGGTGTGTACCAAAACCAGCGGCGCGGACGCCGCAGCTATGATTCGCGCAAGCCTCACTTAATGAATCGCATTTCGCCGAAGTTGGGGATGATGCTGTATTTGGCGGTGGGGGTCAGGCCGTGGGCGCTTGGCCAGTAGACGAAGAAGGCTTTGCCGATCAGCAGCTTACGTGGCACGCGGCCACGCAACAGGTCTTGCTCTTCGGTGCTGCCATGGTACGAGACCCACGCATTGACGTAACCCCACAGGCGGCTGTCTTCCGATTGCGGGCTGTTATCCCCCAGGCAGAAGAATCGATCAGGGGCTAGTTCCTCCGGTTCACTCGTGGCGATAGGGTCTTTGTCATCGTGCGGTGAGTAATACAGATCGCGATCAACATTCACCTGGCCGATCGCAACCGGTGCCCCCGCAACACGAATGTCGACCTCGGGTCTGGCTTGGATCAACCTTTCGCGCAATCGCATCATGCCCTGATCGCGCAGCGTCTGCATCGTCTTGTCGGGTAGCCCATCACCGT
>JANQFT010000339.1 GCA_028277685.1 Phycisphaeraceae bacterium | reverse complement strand
TTCACCACCTGGCCAGAATCGAGTTTTGAAGACAGCACCAGCCCGTTGGTGGTGTCTTCAAAACTCGATTCTGGCCAGGTGGTGAACTTAATCAGGTTGAAGGTAATCGCAGCTTTCAACCGCACCAGTTTGGCCTGGTCGATTTCCTGCGCAACACAATGGTGTGTTGCCGAAAGGGCGAACAGGGTGAACATCAGAATTGGTACACAACGACAAATCATCTTCAATGCCAGATGGCATGGTCCCCTAGAACCTGCATGTCAACTCCGCATAGACGCCGCGTTCAACTTCAGCAGGTCCGGTGGCGAATCCGGTATCGAGCCATTCCCGATGATTGCGATCAAGTAAGTTCTGGCCCCACACGGCAATTTCAAGGTTCTCGGTGGGCCGCCAGGTGATACCGGTATCCAGCCGCCAGTAACTGTTCGTGTTTGAATTGCTACTGGTTGCCTGCGCGCCGGGTTGAGGGACGCGTCGATCGGCGTAGTACAAGGTGACGTTCAGCTCAATATCTTTTGATACGTCATATTCGGATCGGAAGCTGAGTAGGTTTTTCGGCGTGTTGCCTTCCGGGTTGTCGTTGGATGGCCCTTCGACATCAATGTTGATGAATGAATAGGTTCCCACCACACGCCAGTTCTTCTGGATATCCCAGGTTAATGCGACTTCCACACCCTGGCTCTTGGCGGTACCGATATTCGACCAGGTGAATGAGCCGCCACTGCCGCCGGGGGCAACCAATAGTTTGCGATAGAAGTTCACGAAGCCTGCGATATCGATGGTAATGTCTTTGGCAAAGCGTTGACGGTAGCCTGCTTCGAGTGATGTCAGTTCTTCAGACTCGACATCACGATCGGGGCTGACGCCAAATGCTATCGAGCCAAAGGGGCCACCCGCGCCAAGCGGAGGCAAGCCAGGATCGGCGATGAATGCAGTGTGGAATACATCGTCTTCAGCAAGGGTTGGCGTGCGTACCGGTCGTGACACGGCAGCCCAGACCGTGCGATTCTTGTTGGGTGTCCACCATACGCGTGCGCTGGGCTGATACTCGAAACCGGTGAAGTCGTTGTATTCAAATTTTGAACCCACCATCATGAACCAGTGATCCGGCACAAGTGTGATGGTGTCCTGGATGAACGCGCTGGCTTTATCTGCTTCGCGGTATTCACCATTCACTGAGAAGGTGAGGCTTGTTCCATCCAACTGGGTACGATCGTAATGCCAGCCCACACCCCAAACGACCTCGTGCACATCAAGGGCCTTGAAGTGGTGGCGGAAGTCGAGATCAACCGTGGAACGTTTTTGTCCCACCCCGGCAGGTTCGCGTCGATTGGAGTATTCGTAGTAGGCCTGGGCTTCCCATCCATCACCGTCATCAGCCTGATGGATGATGCGTCCCAGCACATGTGCATCGGTGAACTGTCCATCGCTGCGCACAGAGGCGAAAGTGAAATGACCACCGGTGACGGGGAGACGGAAGTCTTCCGCCAGGCGGTTCGATGTGCCCACGCCCGCTTCAAGGGTGGCTGTGATGCCGTCACTACCTTCAAAGTCGAAACGCACGCCACTGCGTGATACATCCCAGTCGTCATGGAATTGACCGTGGCCAACTGGTTCTTCAAAGTTGTCTCGTGCGGCATACTTGCCCCATATTCTGAACCAGGCACTATCCGTCATCTGCCCTCCGTAGCGCAGGCTGATGTTGGCCTGTTCTTCGGTGCCGGCAATCCCGCTGAAGTAGAACCCTTGGGTGTCTTTGGCGCTCTTGCTGGTGATGTTGATCACACCGTTAACCGCGTTTGCACCCCACAGGGTTGCGCCAGGGCCACGCACGACTTCAATGCGATCCAGGTCAGCCAGAACCATGTCGTGCTGGTCCCAGTTCACACCGGAGTAAACCGGCTCGTAAATGGTGCGCCCGTCCATGCGTACCAGTAGCTTGTTGGCCCAGATATCACTGAAGCCTCGCGCGGTGACGGCCCAACGACGCGAATCAGATCGGGCCACATGAACGCCCGGTACCATGCGCAGTGCTTCTGGAATGCTGGTGTGCCCGCCTCGACGGATATCTTCCGCATTGAGTACGTACATGGCAGCGGGGGTGGTGAACCACGGATGTGCAACGCCTGCAACACTGGTGACATCAATGTCCATCAGCGCGGATAGTTCCATATCAAAGAACTCGCCCGCATCGTTGGTTAGACCTGAGTCATCAGCCCTCACGGTCGGGCAAGCACAAAGCAGAACGCCAAGCACAACACACCTGATCAATGCTTGGACAACAGCTGGATGTGTCTGATCATGTACGGTGATTTGCACTGCGTTGCCCCTGCTCATCCGTAAACGGAGATCCCGGTTGATACGTGTCCAACGCTTAGTCGGATTCATCACGTCCAAAGTCACTGTCGTCACATTCGTTAAGGTCCTTTACAATCGTCAATGTTTGCATATCCGTCCCTGCGTTTGTTATCGGCCGGAGTTTTGCTCAATGCCTGAAGGTCAACTGCACATACACACTTCGGGGAACCTCAGAACGCGACGAGTCGAACAACGGATCACTTGATTCGAAGTGTTCTGCATCAAGAAGATTTTGCCCCCAGATAGCCAGTTCCAACTCGGGTGCTGGTCGCCAGGTTGCACCCAGATCCAGCCGCACCATGTTGGTGTCGATAGTTGAATCATCCGGACGCTGGTCCCGGTAATACAAAGCCGCGTTGAATTCGAGTGTGGGTGTGATGTCCAGTTCTGAACGAACAGTGACGTTATGGGGCGATGTGTCACCTTCAACATCGGCACCGCTGGAAAACACTTCCACATCGTTATAGGCGTAGGTACCAGTCAAACGCCAGTTCGGCGCCACCTGCCACGTGACGGCTGCTTCAGCGCCGACAGATGCTGCGCCTGTCAGGTTCCGAAAACCGGAAAGCGTGGTGGCATTGAAATCAATGATGTCTTCGTATCGGTGGTAATACCCGGTGATATCCA
>JANQFT010000041.1 GCA_028277685.1 Phycisphaeraceae bacterium | reverse complement strand
GTGCTGGACCACCTCGGGCACGTCGAGGGGACGGTGTGTGTGATCGCGGATATACACCAACGCTTGCGTCACCAACTCATCAGGCGTAATCAGGATGCGACTCGACGCACGCTCGATCAATGGTTCGGGCGCAACCAGTCGCGGCTTGCCGATGGTGCGCCGACCGGCCATCAGATCATCCAGCGTCTCCGCTGCGCGACGGCCAGCCAGACGCAGGTTGGTTCGAATACTTGATAATGGCGGATGCGAAATCGTGGTGGCGATGTCATCATCATTCACACCCACCACGGCGATTTCCTGCGGTACGCGGTATCCGATTTCCTGCGCAAGTTGAATCACGTGCAGACCCGTCACATCTTCTGCAGCAAAAATGCCCACTGGCTTGGGCAAGTCGTGCAGCCAGGCGGTGATGTGCTCGCTGTAGCCGGGTACAGTCCCATAGGTGGTTTCAAGTGTGTGCTTGACTGGCAGCGCATGTCCGGCGGCGACGAGCGCAGTGCAAAAACCGTCCTGGCGAATCGCCACGAAACCAGTGCGCTTTGGTTCCAGACCGATGAAGGCGAACTCGGTTAGCCCTTTGCCGATGAGATGTTCGGCTGCCATGCGTCCGATTGCCGTATTGTCCATCGTGACTGCCTGAACCTTCGGATGCGGTAAGAGCGATGATGCCGTGGTCACGATCGGCACGCCGCGCTCGTACAGCCCGTCCGGCTCGCCGGTGCGTGCGATAAAACCCACCACTCCGTCAATCTGGTCCGGACGACTGCGCCAGGGCATGTCGTACATGTCGATGCTGCCGATCAGACGCCAATGACGATGGGTGGCCGCATAATCACAAATGCCGCGCAGGACATCGCGTTGGACAGAAATACTGGTGTCCAGGATGACTTCGACCGTGCGAGAAGTCCGGGAAGATCGTGCCATGTCGTTGTTGAATAACAGGTCAATGGATATGCGCTATATCAAAGATGATATGCGAAATATCGCATGGACGCAAGCGCCGCCATGTGGCATGTTGTGGTGCGCCCCCCGCTGTAAGTGGGCACGCCATAACAGACATTCTTGGAGGACTGACAACATGCGATCCATTCTGGCACTGACCGTGGTGGCTTTGGTATCAACACAGGCGATGGCTGCGTTCGTGTTGGTTGATGATTTCGATAGCTACGCCACCGGCGTAATCCATGGCAAGGGTGACTGGACATCCAACAGCACCGCGCACACCGTGGTTGCAGATCCAGCCAACGCGGCCAACCAGGTACTGGACTTGGGTGTGCCTGGCGACAGCCTGTCCAAAACCGCGTACAACAGCGCGGCGTCAATCAGCTTGGCCAACAACACCACTGGCACGCTGTTCATGCGGGTACGCATGGCAAGTTCGAGTGCCGATGCATCGTTCGGTCTGACGGATGTGAATGTCCCGTCTGCTTGGGGCGACTTCCGTTCACAGGCCCGCTTCGAGGGCGGCAGCATGGACGTGCGCGACGAAACTGCGTTCGAGACTGTCATCGGTGGTGGCAACGAAGTCGACAACGCCAACGTCTGGTACAACCTCTGGATGGTCATCAATAACAGCAACGACACCAGCAGGATCTACATCCAGAGCGATGATGATGCCGCCTTCGCCAGCCAGACTGAAGTGACCAGTGGCGCCGATGCGATTGACTTCCGCGTGGGCACGGGCAACACGCTGGATCGGTTGATGCTTCGCACGGGTGAGCCGCACGCCGCTTCGCTGTTCATTGATGACATCCACGTCGACACGGCGGGCGAGAACCTGGCCAACCCGATCCCTGAACCGGCGTCACTCGCACTGCTTGGTCTGGGCGGATTGTTGATGTGCCGTCGCCGCGCGTAGTGCCCCCGCCGGGTGCCATACAGCGGCCGTCCGCGGCGCGGTGTGCGGGATGAAGGCTAAACCATATCATGACGTCGACACATAGCACCCTTCGGGATGCTATGTGACACCCGGCCTGTTCCGTTTTCCATTTCGGCAAAGTAAACGCATGCCGACACCGGTCGTGCAGTTTACGCATCAGCCGCCCAAGATCACTTCTGTCACGCAGGCCACAGCCTGGTCGGTCGCGTCGCGCGACGCGGCGTCGGCACTAATCAGCACCTCCGGCATGCCTGTAGTCACCGGACCCTTCAGGCTCATGATGAAGTTACGTGTCGATGGTGCAGACACCCCCTTGGTGATCTCTACCGTACTGTCCGACAAAGACAATACTTCCACCGTCATCTCGACGAACATGCGTCCGGACGACTTTGCCTCGCCTTTGATCTTGAATGTCGCACCCGGCTTATGGTATTGCACTGTGTTCATTATGCTGCCGTTCTCAGTCATGCGCGAAGCCGTGACCATCGGCGCGCTGACCCGCACCACGATCTGATCACCACCGAGGCTGATCTTCTGGTCCACGCTGTACAGCACACGCGCTTTGCCGAACGCCTCGAGCGCCTTGCCGAGGTCGGCCTGTTCTGCGAGCTTCGCCGCGTTGAGCTTGGTGATTTTCGCGGCCGGCAGGCGGACCTCATATACCACCGTCTGGCAACGCATCGTTGTCGGCGCTGCGGCCATTTCCGGTGAGGCCGTCGGCGTGTTCGAGTCCTTGTCCACGACCCTCATCGACGCCTGGTGATTGCATGC
>JANQFT010000424.1 GCA_028277685.1 Phycisphaeraceae bacterium | reverse complement strand
GGCACCGCGATCCACTCGTTCATGATGAAGCTTGACCCGCTGTTGGCCATCCGCTCTTCCGCCTTCTGATCGCGCGGGCAGACGCGCACCCGACCAATTTCCCAGATCATCTCGCCCGGGTTGTCGGGATCCTCCACGCGCTCAGCGTCGCTGAGATACGGGGCGAGGGTGTAAATCCAGGACTGGCTGATGTGCGGGTTGCCGTGCGTGGTCTGTGGGAACCATCCGTCGTACTCATCCTGGTACATCTGGATGGCCAAGCCGATCTGTCTCATGCTGCTGGCCGACAAGACCTGTTGAGCGCTTCGCTTGGCTGCTGCAAGGGAGGGCAGAAGGATGCCCAGCAGTAGTGCAATGATGCTGACCACCACCAACAGTTCGACCAAGGTAAAACCCTGTGCCGTCGATGGATAGCGGCGCGAGAACGCGCCTGCGGGGCACGATGCGCAGCGTGCGCACCCATAAAGCCGGTCGGCACCCCTGCAGTCGATCAATTGATAATGAGACTGCATTATCATTTTAGAAACGCTATCCCCTTGGTGATCCCACGTCAAGTCGCTCATCACGACCCTCAAATGCCCGCATCCCCAATGCAGTTGCTATATCTTCCGTGAAGCGTGATCTCGTGTTCTTCGACCTCGAAGCCCGGTGGCGCCAGCTTCGCAATCCCGCGCAGACATCCATGGGCGTCGAACGCTTCTCCGCACTTTCAACAGAGAAAATGGTAATGATGACCCGCATTGCGTACATATGCGGGCCTGTCTTCGAGCATGACTTCCGCCGTGAATCGCTTTGTCCAGATTCGGTGCAACAGGAACTCCCAAGTGTTCCGATCTGGACAATCGAGCACCTTGCTGGCATGGGCCATCAGCGGAACCAGGTCACCGTTCACGTGTCCGATCCACGCCTTGCGCTTGCGACCCTTAATTGCCACTTCTTGGACGACCACCTTGCCCAGCAGCAACTTCAGCACTTCGGCGGACTTCTCGACGCTTTGTTCGAACAGCCTGCACAAATCGTCGAGTCGGGCCAGCACGTCTTCCGCCTTAATCGGTGGAGGCGGCGCGGCGTTGGCAGCCTTCGCGGCCTTAAGCTGTTCTTGGAGATCACCAATCCTTTCGCCCAGTTGGTCACTGCGCGTCAGGTACGCTGACATGTCGTGCTTCGACTGGTTGGCCACCACGAATTCAATTAGCTTTTTCTGTTGCGCTGTCGCTTCCGTTAGCGCCGTCTCAATCGGCGTGATATCAACCTTGGGCTTGGCAGCCTCCTCAGCAAGGAACGTGTTTGCCTGATTAACCAGTTCCGTGATGACCTCTTCGGTTAACAGTTTCTCCTTAACGTACTCCAGCAGACCGGTGGACACGTGCCTGACCGACTTACTGCTTCTTAATGTGCAGTTGTGAACTTGCTCGGTTCCATTAACACAGCCGACCTGTTGGTATTTGCCATGCGACCGGACCAGCCGGAGTGGTCGATCGCAGTGTGGGCAATAGAGCAGGCCATCAACGATTGTCGTGGGATACGCTTCATTGATATCGCACTCGGGCATTGCGAGATTTTGTCTGTCCAGCTTCTTACCGGTTCTAGGCGACCTGCGGCGAATCTCCGCTGCACGACGGCGCACCTTGCGCCACAATTCATCCGGCCAAGCCTTCAGCGCTGGCATCTTCGTGATGATCCAGTCTTTGCGTGGGTTCGAAGCGATCTTGAACTCGCCCGTCTCTTTGTCCCATTCCGTCTGGGTCCGGTTGTAGATTCGGACGCCGATATACAACGGGCACGCGAGGATCTTGCTGATATGGTTACCGCGCCAATTGGACTTGCCGTCCACCTTCATGGCGCTGAACTGGCGAGCGATGTGTTTGTAGGACTTGTGTTCCTCGCCAAACCATCGGGCCGCCATGAGGACGTACTGCATCTGCTCCTGGTCGATCGCGAGTACCTTGACTGGCTTCTCCTTCGAGTTGATTACTGGCCGGCCATTGTCGTCGCGTTGCTCGACGAGCTTGTATCCGAAAATGGCCAGGCCGAGCGAAGTTCCTCGACGTGCCGCTCCCTTCATGCCCCGCAACACCTTGTGGCGGAGTTGATCGATGAATAGCTGGTTGAACATGGCAGCGGCCATGATCTGAATCTGAGCGGCATCGGTGCCGAGCACAAAACCATCGCTGACGCCGATGAGCCGCTGCCTCAGCCGCTCAAGGTGCATGGCCAACCGGTAAGTCTCGACCGCGTTGCGGGCTGCGCGACTGAAATCCTCGATGTACAGAGTATCGAGCTGTGTGTCGCAGAAGCGTTCCAGAGCTTCTTTTACCAGGAGGTAGCCTCGACGCAGATGTGTTCTTCCGGTCACACTGGCGTCCGCAAAGCAGAATTCCCAAGGCACATACCTGCCCTCATCAGCCGCCTTGCGCATCGCCTGTACTAATTGATCGTCCAGCGATCGCGGACTGCTATTATCATCGCTGTAGCGAAGGTAGACGGCCGCAACACCCGCGTACTTCTTCCGATCCAACGTCGATTCAAATGGTTCGAGTTCAGCGGTTGTGAAGCGGCGTGCGAAGGCGCGTACAAGCTGTTCAATGGATTTGCTGTCAAGTGAGGCAACCACGCCGCTATCGACGAGATCCGGGTAGAGTTCGTGAGCCGTCTTCAGCCAGACCTCAGCTAACGCTCTCAGATCGGTCGCCGAGGGCATGCCTTTCTTCGCACGCTTCTGGCTGATCGTGAGAGGCGGATCACCGACCGTCATCTGACCTTCGGTTGAGCGCAGAATCAGGTCAATCTCGTCGAGTTGGACGCCATCGTCCTCAGTGATAGACCTGACTGGATCGGCGGGAGTTTCGGACTGAGAACTGACTACATCCAGTCCCAAATCACCGGAAGCATTCGGAGTTGTCCCGAGCGCTCACCCCTTTGTAACGTCTTGCGGTTCAGAACCTTTAGGTTGTGTTCCGGATTGATCGGAACTATCCGGAGTTGTCAAAGAAGCAGCCCCGGGCTTTCGCCCGGGGCTGCTGTTGTTATTCGATCTGAGGCGACACAGGAATTACACGGCGCCTTCCCAGCTTTGCAGGATGTGCATGTAGTTCGCACGTTCGTAGGCGTGGGCATCGGGGCAGCGTTGCAGGTCCATCGAGCCGATCATCTGCTGGAGGGATTCGTACTCGTGTTCTTCCATCCAGTCAGACATCTGCTGCTTGATTTCACCGAGTTTTGACATGCCGCCGACGAGCAGGGCACTGACGATCTGGATCGCATCGGCGCCGGTCATGGCGGCTTTGATCGCATCCATGCCGCTGTGCACGCCGCCGGTCACGGCCAGGCTGTAGTTGCGCTTCATGCCGCTGAGGATTGCCAGCCAACGCAAACGCAGCAGCAGTTCACTGCTGTTGCTGAGTTGCAGTTTGCGTTCAACTTCGAGTGCTTCCACATCGATGTCGGGCTGATAGAAACGGTTGAACAGCACCAGGCCGTCGGTGCCGATTGAATCGAGGTGTTGGGCGAAGTTCGGCAGGCTGCTGTAGAAGGGGCTGAGCTTGACCGCGACGGGGATGCTCACTTTCTCTTTGACCGCGCCGATCATTTCGACGGTGGTTTTTTCGACCGACTGGCCGTCGGTTTCCGGATCGCTCGGCATGCTGTAAACGTTCAACTCCAGCGCGTCGGCACCGGCTTGGGCAATCAGTTCGGCATACTTCAGCCAGCCGCCAAGGGTCGTGCCGTTGATGCTGCCGATGATCGGAATATCAACCGCATCCTTCGCCAGACGAATTTGCTCGAGGTACTCATCGGGCCCGAGAAAGAAGTCCTCGGGGTCCGGGAAATAGCTGAGTGCTTCGGCGAAAGATTCCGCGGGAGTATCGATGGTACCGGTGACGGCCATTTCTTCGCGGGTGATCTGCTCTTCAAACAGCGAATGCATCACCACGGCCGAAGCGCCCGCTTCTTCCAGTTTCTTGATGTTGTCCACATCCGCCGTCAACGGGCATGCGCCGGGCATGAACGGGTGCGGAAGATCAAGGCCGAGGTATGTGGTTGAGAGATTCATGTCAGTCTCCATGTGATCTTCGATCTACGATGTTCGATCTGCGATCTTTTTCATGTTCGATCGTCGATTTTAGATCGTAGATCGAACATGTCGTTTAGTCTTCCTTGCCATTGCCATTGCCATTGCCCGAGGGCACGGTGATGTTCGCCAACTGTTCGTACACCGCCACGCGCTGGTCACTGAACGACTGGGCGTACTTGGCCAGGTCCGCGAAACGCTTCGGATCGATGCGTTCGACCATGCGGAAGCGGGTCTCGTTTCGCATGTAGTCCGATACGCGGGTCGTCGGCGCTTTGCTATCCATCTGAAGCGGCGGCTTGCCTTCATCGACCAGACGCGGATCGTAACGGTAGAGCGGCCAGATGCCACTGCTGACGGCCAACTTCTGTTGTTCGCAACCGAGCGACAGGTCGTAACCGTGCGCGATGCAGTGACTGTACGCGATGATGAGCGACGGGCCGTCGTAGCTGTCGGCTTCCTGGAAGGCCTTGACGACCTGCTGGTCGTTCGAGCCGAATGCCACCGAGGCGACATACACGTGACGATAGTTCATCGCCATCAGGCCAAGGTCCTTCTTGCCGACGGCTTTGCCACTGGCAGCAAACTTCGCAGCCGCACCGATGGGCGTGGCCTTCGACGCCTGACCGCCGGTGTTGGAGTAGACCTCGGTATCCATCACAAGGATGTTGATATCGCGCGGCTGGGCCAGCACGTGGTCCAAACCGCCGTAGCCGATGTCGTACGCCCAACCGTCACCACCGAGAGCCCACACGCTCTTGCGGACCAGGTAATCCGCCAGCGGCAGCAGCCACTTGGCCTTGGGATCGTCGATGGTGTTGAGCTTCGCCTTCAGGGCTTCTACGCGTTCGCGCTGGGCCTTGATGTTGGCTTCGCCATATTGGTCGGCCGTGAGCAGGGCGGTGACCATGTCGTCGCCCAGTTCGCTGGCCAAGGCGGTGACCAGTTCGGTCGCTTGCTTCTTGTGACTATCGAAAGCGAGACGGAAGCCGAAGCTGAATTCAGCCGCGTCTTCGAACAAACTGTTGCTCCAGGCGGGGCCGCGGCCGTTGGTGTCCACGCAGTAGGGCGTGGTGGGCAGGTTGCCGCCGTAGATTGACGAGCAGCCGGTCGCGTTGCCGATCAGCATGCGATCGCCAAACAACTGGCTCATCATCTTCACGTAAGGTGTTTCGCCGCAACCGGCACAGGCGCCGGAATACTCGAATAGCGGCTGGAAGAACTGCGAACCCTTCACGTCGATGCGGGTGACTTTCTCGCGGTCGATTTCCGGCAGGTCATCCAGGAAGAACCGGTAGTTCTCGCGTTCAACATCCACCACGTCGAGGCGCGGCTCCATGTTGATGGCCTTGTGCTTCGGATTGCTCTTGTCCTTCGCGGGACACACGTTCACGCACAGCTTACACCCGGTGCAGTCTTCGGGGGCCACCTGAATGGTGAACTTCATGCCTTTGAAGTCTTTGGCCTTGTAGTCCATGCTGCGGAAGGTTTCGGGGGCGTTGCCCAGTTCACCTTCTTCGTAGACCTTCGCACGGATCGCGGCGTGCGGGCAGATCGCCGCACACTTGTTGCACTGGATGCAGATGTTCTCATCCCAGATGGGCACGGCCTGGCCTACGTTCCGTTTCTCCCATTGGGTGGTGGCGGTGGGCCAGGTGCCATCCGGCGGGAGGGCGCTGACCGGCAGCAGGTCGCCCTTGCCGGCCATCATTAACGCGGTCACGCGCTTCAGAAGATCCGGTGCTTCATCCGGTACGAACGGCGGACGTGTGTGTTCGCTGGTGGCAATCGTTGGCACGGTCACTTCGTGCATGTTGGCGATCGAACCGTCCACCGCTTCATAGTTCTTCTGGACGATCGCGTCGCCCTTCTTACCGTAGGTCTTCTTGATTGCCGCCTTGATGCGGGCAATCGCATCGTCGCGTTCCAGCACACCACTGATCGCGAAGAAGCACGTCTGCATGATCGTGTTGGTGCGGCTGCCCATGCCGGTTTGCTCGGCCACGGTCGACGCGTCGATCACATAGAACTTCAATTTCTTCTCGATGATCTGTTCCTGCGTTTCCTTCGGCAGGTGTTCCCACACTTCATCCTTGCCGTATGGGCTGTTCAGCAGGAACACCGCACCCGGGGCGGCTTTTTCAAGTACATCGTACTTGTGGATGAACTCCCATTGGTGGCAGCCGATGAAGTTGGCTGTGCTGATCAGGTAGATCGACTTGATCGGCCGCGGACCGAAACGCAGGTGGCTGATGGTCATTGCGCCAGACTTCTTCGAGTCGTACACGAAGTAGCCCTGGGCGTAGTTTTCGGTTTCTTCGCCAATGATCTTGATGCTGTTCTTGTTCGCACCCACGGTGCCGTCGGCGCCGAGGCCGTAGAACATCGCGCGAACCACATCGTCCGGTTCGATGTCGAACGTCTCGTCGTAGTCGAGCGACATGTGGGTCACATCGTCGTTGATGCCAACGGTGAAGTGCTTCTTCGGCTCGGGTTTGGCCATTTCGTCGTATACGGCTTTGACCATCGCCGGGGTGAATTCCTTGCTGGAAAGACCGTAAACGCCGCCGATCACGCTGGGGTTGCCGGCGAAGTTTCCTTCGGCCAACGCGGTGATGATGTCCTGATAGAGCGGCGAGCCGATCGCACCGTGTTCTTTGCAGCGATCGAGCACGGCAATGTGCTTGGTGGTCGCGGGCAGGGCGTTGATGAAGTGCTCGACGCTGAACGGACGGAACAGGCGGACCTTCAGCACGCCAACCTTCTCGCCCTGGTTGTTCAGGTACTCGACGGTTTCATCGGTCGTGTCGGCGCCGGAGCCCATGATGATGATCACGCGCTCAGCGTCGGGGGCGCCGACGTAGTCGAACAGGTGATAGTTGCGACCGGTGATCTTCGCGAACTGATCCATCGCTTCCTGCACTGCGCCGGGGCAAGCCAGGTAGAAGGGGTTGCCCGCTTCACGGTTCTGGAAGAAGGTGTCCGGGTTCTGCGCGGTGCCGCGGATGACCGGGCGGTCGGGTGTCAGGGCGCGGGCGCGATGCTCTTCGACTTTCTTTTCATCGATCATCGCGCGGATGTCATCGTCGGTCAGCTCTTCGCACTTGGCCACTTCGTGTGAGGTGCGGAAGCCATCGAAGAAGTGCAGGAACGGCACGCGACTGTTCAGCGTGGCGGCCTGGCTGATCAGCGCCATGTCGTGCGCTTCCTGCACGCTGTTGCTGGCCAGCATGGCGAAGCCGGTCCCGCGGCAAAGCATCACGTCGCTGTGATCGCCGAAGATCGACAGGGCGTGGGTGGCCACGGTACGCGCGGACACGTGCATGCAGAAGCTGGTCAGTTCACCGGCGATCTTCAGCATGTTCGGAATCATCAGCAGCAGGCCCTGCGACGCGGTGAACGTCGTGGTCAGGGCGCCGGCCTGCAGACTGCCGTGCACCGCACCGGCGGCACCGGCTTCGGATTGCATTTCTTGCACATCCGGTGTGGTGCCCCAGATGTTCTTGCGATGATACGCCGACCATTCGTCAGCGAACTCGCCCATGGGGCTGGAGGGCGTGATCGGGTAGATCGCGCAAACCTCGTTGGTGCGGAACGCGACGGATGCTACCGCCTCGTTCCCGTCGATCATCACCATCTGTCGGTCGGCCATTGCTGTGACTCCTGGGATTCTGCTCGCACGCGCATCGAACGCCGCAGCGCGCTTTGTCTGTGATGGAAACCGTCGCTCAAGTGGCAGTCATAACGTTTCGCCCGACACCCGTCGCGCGAATCGCCTGCCGCGTACGGCCCCGCACAAGTCCAGTCTTAGGTAATTCAGACACGCCGGTCTGAAATCAGCCCCCATGGTACATATCACCCGCCCAACCGGCAAGGTGACCAACCCCCGAAAACCACCTTATCTCTGCCCGGCTTCCCCCAGCGGTAATCCAGGTCATAGCCGGCGATCGGGGATTGCCGGCTTGTGAACTGGTTATCCCAAGCATTTCGGCAGATCGCGCAGGTGCTCGATCACGTAGTCCGGGTCGACGTGGTCGGGTTCGCGGTCAAACTTTTCCGGCGTGTCGAACTGGGTGATGAACGCGCAGTCCATGCCGATGCGCTTGGCGCCCTGCACATCGCCCAGCCAGTTATCACCCACGTAAAGCGCCGCAGCCGGTTCGACGTTCAACTGCTCCAGCACCTTGGTGAACGGCAGCGGGTGGGGCTTCACATGCCCCACGTCACCGGATACCACAATCGCATCGAAGTAATGGGCCAGGTTGGTCTGTTCCAGGCTCGTGCGCACGGCTTGGCCGCAGGGATAATTCGACAGGACACCCAGTTTGTAATCGGCCTTCAGTTCTTCCAGCAGCGGGGCAGCGTAATCAGGTGCATCGATCGAGGCGACAAACGAATCAAACCGCAGTTGCACGAGTGTATCGAGTTGGTCGCTGGTCGGATCCACGTTGTAAAGCTCGCGCACGAGATTCGCAGTGATCTGTGGAATGTTGTTTTCCGTGAAGTCGCCGGAGTAGGGGGCGCGGCGGTCGCGATCGCGAATCGCGCG
>JANQFT010000242.1 GCA_028277685.1 Phycisphaeraceae bacterium | reverse complement strand
GACCGCAGGACATACCGCCATCTTCGTACGGTTGAGCCGACCGCTACCTCACGGGCGCGGCTCGTTGAGGCCGGTCGGTGCAAACTGACCCACGACCTGATTTTCCGGGAAAACCCCGTGGGTTGCGGGGCGGATGGTCGATAGGTTAAACTTGCGGATTCGTCATGCGCCGATGGAGCACGCCCTGTGTGGGGCAGGCCGGCGTGGGCGAGCAACCAGGCCCGCGTGATGGCACATCTTCATCACCGGGCGGCCCGAGGTCGTTCACCATGTGGTGAGCCGGGCAAGTGCCAATGGCAACAGGAACCTTTTACGTGGTCGATTACAACCTTATCCAAGACTTAGCCGTGTCCGACGCCGATACCGATGCCCTTCTCACAGAAGGCCTCGATCAGGAACTCGATGCGTTACTCGGCGGTGAAACCAGCGATTTCAAAACAGGCACCATTCTCGAAGGCACCGTGGTCGGTTTGGCCGGCGACGATGTCGTGATTGATGTGGGCTTCAAGAGCGAAGGCCTGGTCAACAAGGGCGAGTTTGAAGACTTCAATGAAGTCAAGCCCGGCGACAAAATCGAAGTGCTGCTGGAAGGCCTCGAAGCCGACCAGGGCAACATTCAACTTTCCAAGCGCAAGGCCGACCGCATTCGCGGCTGGGAGAACATCATCTCCACCAGCAACGAAGGCGATGTCGTCACCGGCAAAGTCATGCGGAAGATCAAGGGTGGTCTGCTGGTGGACATCGGCGTACCCGTGTTCCTGCCGGCATCGCAAGTGGACGTGCGTCGCCCCGGCGACATCGGCGAATTCATCGGCAAGGACATCCGCGCCACCATCCTCAAGATCGACACCGAACGACGCAACATCGTGATCAGCCGTCGTCGTCTGGTGGAAGAAGAACGGGCAGAAGCACGCGAGAAGCTACTCGGCAACATCAACGAAGGCGATGTCATCAAGGGCACCGTCAAGAACATCGCCGACTTCGGCGCGTTCATCGATTTGGGCGGCATCGACGGCCTGCTGCACATCACCGACATGAGCTGGGGCCGCATCAACCATCCTTCGGAACTGGTCAAGATCGACCAGGAAATCGAAGTGGTGGTGCTGAACGTCGACCGCGACAAGGAAAAGGTCGGCCTCGGCCTGAAGCAGCGTGAATCCAACCCGTGGGAAGAAATCGAAGCCCGTTACCCGGTGTCGAGCCGCGTGTCCGGCAGCGTGGTGAACCTGATGAGCTACGGCGCTTTCGTGAAGCTGGAAGACGGCATCGAAGGCCTCGTCCATATCAGCGAAATGAGTTGGACCCGCCGCATCAATCACCCGTCGGAACTGGTGAGCGTGGGCGAAGAAGTCGACGTCGTCGTGCTCGACATCGACAAGAACAAGCAGGAAATCAGCCTCGGCATGAAGCAGACCGAGGTCAACCCGTGGGAACTGGTCGCCGAGAAGTACCCGCCCGGCACCGTGGTCGAAGGTACCGTCCGCAACATGACCAACTACGGCGCGTTCGTGGAAATCGAACCGGGCGTCGATGGCATGCTGCACGTATCCGACCTGTCGTGGACCAAGAAGGTCGCGCATCCCAACGAAGTGCTCAAGAAGGGCGACAAGGTTCGCTGCATCGTGCTGGAAGTCGATCAGTCCAAGCAGCGCGTCAGCCTCGGCGTGAAGCAATTGACCGAAGACCCGTGGCACGAAGCCATCCCGGGTGCTTACCAGCCGGGCATGATTGTGCACGGCGAAGTAACCAAGATCACCAACTTCGGCGTGTTCGTCGAACTGGAAGACGATCTGGAAGGCCTGCTCCATATCTCCGAACTGTCCGACGACAAGGTCGAGAACCCGCAGGATGTGGTCAAGGCTGGCGAGAATGTGGAAGTGAAGATCCTTCGCGTCGATGTCGACGAACGGAAGATCGGTCTGTCGCTCAAGCGTGCCCAATGGTCGGCTGAAGCAGAAACAGCCAGTGATAAAGCAGCCGCAGCATCCGCAGGTACCGGTGGTGGTGCAGACGCCTCCACAGCCGGTGGCCTCGGCGATGTCGGTGGCGGCCTTGGCGATCTGACCCACATGGGTACCGACAAGATTTCCTTCGGCCCGGGCGGTGCGAAAGCGGAAGATGAAGAAGGCGAACAAAAGCCCGCAGAGTAATCACTGCCTGACATTCGCGATAACCATCACCACCGCGAGTGCTTCGGCACTCGCGGTTTTTCATGGGGTGAAGCAAACATGCAAAAACGCATCGTACAGACAAGCGTTCTGATAGCACTGCTGGCGAGTGGTGTTGCATACGCAGACCAACCAAAGGTTGACGTGCGCGTCGATCCCGCAGCCGAACTCACCGCCATCATCTTCCGCCTTGCAGGACATCATGAATACAACCAATGTCAACTGCCGAGGTATGCAAACGCGGTCGACGAGTACTTCGCCGACCATAAGGATCACCCGATAATGGCGTTCGCCGCGTCGTTGCCTAAGCGCAGCAGCATTTCCTACGACGCAGTGATGAGCATGGGTGTACACCTGAAGGCGGAGGGTAACCGCATCAGCCCGCGCGTGCCGTGGCAACCGCGACCTGCCCTGCTGGAAGGCCGATGGAAAGTCGCCGATGCAGAGCGTTTCGCGAAACTGGCTGATGACTTCGCCCAGAAGTCGAAGTTTCAGGATTTCCTGGCCAAGCAGAAACCGCTCTACGACGACCTGACTCAACAGATGCGGCAAACACTCAACGAACACGCCAAACTCGAATGGTTCGACACTTACTTCGGCAAGCGAGAGAACGCGCAGTTCCATGTACTCATCAGTCCCACCGTCGGCACGAATAACTACGGTGTGCGTTGCCGCGTGGGAAAAACTGATCATCTCTACGCGGTGATGGGCGTGTGGGATATCACCTTCTTCACCGGTAAGCCACGCATGTCGAAGAAGGTGTTGCCAACGGTCATCCACGAATTCGCGCACTCGTACTGCAACCCGATCATTGATCGCCATGCGAAGAAGCTCAAGCAATCCGCACGTGTGCTGTTCGCTCCACGCAAGCAACAGATGTATCAGCAAGCCTACAGCAACTGGCACACGATGATGTATGAGTCGCTTGTCCGTGCGGTTGAAACGCGATACATGTGGGATACGCAAGGCGTGAAGGCAGGCATGGCGTCGATTCGACATCACCATCGGCGCGGCTTTACCTGGACTGGCGACCTGACCAGCCTGTTGGCCGAGTACGCCGCCGATCGCAAGACTTACCCCACGTTCGACCACTTCATGCCACGCGTGATCGAGTTCTTCAACCAACAGGCACGCAACGAAACCACCAGGCAGTAAAGAAGAACCATGAACAACGTCACTTTCGAACTGGGCGAACTGATTTACGAAAACTCCCTCGCCAGTGAAACAGACATCAAAGGTTTCAAGATGGAAGGCGGCGGCGCGGTGTCGTTCCCCATGGGTCGCATGCGACTGGAGGCCACCGGCGATGTGAAAGAAGGACAGAAGTCGAACATCGTGTTTTGGTGTCCGCAGCATTTGCCGGACAACATCTCGATCCGTTGGGATTACTACCCCGTGCGCGAGCCGGGGTTGAGCATCCTGTTCTTTGCCACGAAAGGGTTGAACGGTGAAGATGTGCTCGACCCATCACTCGCGCCGCGCTCCGGGCCATACGGCCAGTATCACAATGGTGACATCAACGCGTTGCATGTTTCATACTTCCGCCGCAAGCATCCCAGCGAGCGCGCGTTCCAAACCTGCAATCTGCGAAAGAGCAAAGGCTTCCACCTGGTCGCGCAAGGTGCTGACCCCATCGCCAGCGTGATCGACGCCCAACCGCCCTACCATATTCAGTTGATCAAAGCCGGCCCGCACGTGGTGTTCCGCATCGCGCACGAAGAAGAGATCGTTGAATCCTTTCGCTGGTACGACGATGGCGAAACCTACGGCCCCATCCTCACCGATGGCAAAATCGGCTTCCGCCAAATGGTGCCACTTATCGCCGAGTACGCCAACCTGAAGGTGCATCGGGTGACGGTGAAAGACTAAACGCATGGCTGTGCGCATCATCAAGCTGCATTACCTGTTGGCCTACGGCGTGCTCGGCGCGATGATGCCGTACCTGTCGATCTACGCCAAGCAACGCGGATTGACTGACAGTGAAGTCGGCTGGGTGATCGGCGTGTACGGCCTTGCGGTGATCGTCGCGCCGCCACTGCACACATTGCTGGCGGATAAGTGGCTGAGCAATCGCACGTTGATCGGTGTGTGCTTCGCGGGTGGCGCAGCCGCATTGACTGGCCTGATCTTCACCGGTGGATTCTGGGGCATCCTGGCGATGCACCTGCTGTTCAGCCTGGGGTTCACTGCGCTGATTCCGTTGTTGGATGGATTGACGTTCCACATCACCCGGCCCCCCCTCC
>JANQFT010000208.1 GCA_028277685.1 Phycisphaeraceae bacterium | reverse complement strand
TTCTTTCGTCGAAGAAACGCCGCAAGCTGAACAGCCAATCACATGATCTCCGACGCAACTTCGAACTGGTTGCGTGGGCGATCCGCAAGCATCTGGACTACGTCGCTTCCTTCACGTGGCAGGCGACGACCGATGATGACGGGTTGAATGCAGAACTTGAACGCTGGATGAAGTCGGTCACTTCAAGTGATCGCTTTGATGCTGCTGGTCGTCATCCTCTGACGCGCTTCCTGCGTCTACTTGAAGCCGCACGAACCATGGATGGCGACATCTGGCCGCTGAAGCAGAACGATGGTTCGATCATGGCGATCGAGGGTGATCGCATTGGGATGCCCACGAGTGGCGATCTCCCGAAGAAGTACAACGCCGAAGAATTCGTCAACGGTATTCGAACGGATCGTCGTGGACGCATGAAGCGTGTGATCGTGTGCGATCGCGATGGCAACAAGCTGGTATCCCCGCGTGTCCTTTCCGCACGCTTCTTCTGGCAACTCGGTTACTACGATCGTTTCGACCAGGTACGCGGCGTGTCGCCGTTGGCTTCTGCGATCAATCGCTTCCGCGATACCTACGAAGGTCTGGAATACGCGCTTGCACGTGCGAAGGTTGAGCAGTTGTTTGCCTTGGTCTTTAAGCGTGACGCAGCCGAAGCGATCGGCGATGTGACTGATGGTGGCGATGAGGCAGTGGAAGAAGACCGCAGCGGATACAGCGTGGATTTTGGTCGTGGTCCGCAGGTGCTCGATCTTGACCCCGGTGATGATGCCGACTTCCTGAAGTCTGATGCTCCCGGTTCGAACTTCGAGTCCTACGAGAAGTTCGCCATCATGATCGCTTTGAAAGCGCTGGACATTCCGTACAGCTTCTTCGATGAGAAGCACACCAACTTCTACGGATCACGTGGTGGCGTGATGCAGTACGTTAAGTCCGCTGAGTCGAAGCGTGCTGATCTCGTCGAGTTCCTGTCTGGATGGACACGCTGGCGCATGGCCGTGGCCATTCGCGATCGTGAACTGAACATCGGGCGTCGTGATCTGGCTGATGTCCAGGGCGAGTGGCGCCCGGTCGGCGTGCCGTGGTGGGACCCGTCGAAAGAGATCGATGGTCACCTGAAGGCGATTGCAGCCGGTCTGGACAACCCGCAGCGTATCGCGAAGACGACGACCGGCACGGACTACTACGAGAACCTTGAGCTGCGTGCCCAAGCTGAGAAGCGAGCACGTGAACTTGGTGTTGAAGTGTCGTTCACCGCAAGCAACCAACAGAAGGTTGGCAGCGAGAAAGGCGGCAAGGATGCCGAGTGATGTTCTGAATCTCCCACAGATGCCTGCTGGCGTTCGCCTACATGACTACCTTGGGCCGTGGCTGATCGAACCTAGTCGAGCAGCTGCGATCTGGAACCATGCCAAGTCGATCGACATCGCTCAGCACATCGCCAATTCGCCTAAACGCAATCCCGTCACAGGTGAACTGATGTCGTACATGCAGCGTGTGGATGCTGGCGGAATGAGTGTCGCGACGATTCACGTTTGCGGCACCATGATGAAATCTGAATCCAGCCTGGATGAATCGTGCTCGACGCTGATTCTCCGACAGGATGTACGGGCTGCGATGCGCGACGAGTCAATCGACGCCGTTGCGATGGTGTTCGATTCACCTGGTGGCTCTGCCAGCGGCACAGATGATCTGGCTGATGATGTACGGCGTCTCGCGATGACGAAGCCCACCGTAGCGATCGTCGAGGATATGTGCGCTTCTGCCGCGTACTACGTCGCGTCGCAGTGCAATCGCATTGTGGCGACGAACAGCACCGCATTGATCGGTTCCATTGGAACCATCATCGGCATGTACGACTACTCGAAGTGGTGCGAGCAGGAAGGGCTTGAAGCGTTGGTGTTTGTCACTGGCGACCTGAAGGGCGCCGGGTTTCCCGGCGCCGATGTGACCGACGAGCAGAAGGCGTACTTCCAACGCATCGTGGACGAAAACCAAATCGCTTTCGATAACGCGGTCATGGTTGGCCGCGGCCTTACAGCTGAAGAACTCGGTTCGGTGAAAACCGGCGAAGTGTTCTCTGCTGACAGGGCATTGAAGCTGGGATTGATCGACAGCATTGATCGTTTCGATGCTGCGATGATGAGTATTGTCGAGACGGTCACAGATGGCCGCGAAACTTCAAGGGGCGCGAATATGAGCGCAACGCTTGCAGAACTGAAGGGGTCGTGCATCGGGGCCGACTCGCAATTTCTGATGGAACAGATCGAAGTCGAAGCGACGGTCGAACAGGCTCAGTCGGCCTGGATCAACACGCTTCAGGCTCGACTTCAGAATCGTGATGAGCAGATCGCCAAGATGGGCGAAGACCACAAGGCCGCGATCGAACAGCTGAACGCTGAGCACGCCGAGAAGGTTGGCGAGCTGGAACAGCAGATCACCAACATCAAGGCTGGTGTCGGTGAAGGCGAAACCCCGTCGCATGACGGTGGCGATGGTGCAGGTACGAAGAAGAAGACGCTGGCCGACGTTGTTCGGATTGGCACCAATAACTGATCTTGACCGCAAGGAAGCGGCATACACTCAGAAGGAACTGAATCATGGCAGACACTTTTCTTTCACTTGCCGATCTGGTCAAGGTCAACGATCAGAACCTGGCGGACATCGATGTGAAGGACATTCTCGACGACGCACCGTTCATGGGGGCGCTGGCCGCGGATACCTCGTCGAATGGGACCGATCACAAGTACCTCAAGGAAACCGGCGCTCCGGTGGTGGGGTTCCGCGACCCGAATACCGGTCGTGAGAACGAGAAATCCGGCGATACGCTGGTCACGATTAACCTGAAAATTCTCGACGCTTCGTTCAACGTCGATAAGGCCCTGGCTGATGCCTACAAGAAGGGACCCGAAGCGTACATTGCCCGCGAAGCCAAGCGACACCTCAAGGCGGCGTTTTTCGTGGCAGAGCAGCAGTTCATCAATGGCACGGGTAACGAAGCCGATGGCTTCACCGGGCTGGCTGATGCGCTCGCTCTCCCCAACGCGATGACCCATGATGCGGGCGGCAGCACGGCGGATACCGCGTCGTCCGTGTACCTGGTGCGTACCAACGCGGACGGCACCGATGCGACGGCGATCACCGGCGAAGATGGCCAGATCAGCATTGATGAATCGGTCGTGCAGGCGATCGAAGACGTCGCCAACGGTGGCCGTTTTACCGGCTACCACACGCCGATTCTCGGTTGGCTCGGCCTGCAGGTCGGTAGCGCTCACAGCGTGGGCCGCATCTGCAACATCACCGAAGATGCAGGCAAGACGTTGGATGATGATCTCATCTACCGGGCGCTGTCCCTGTTCCCGGCTTCGCGTCAGCCGAACCTGATCGTCATGAACCGTCGCTCGTTGCGTCAACTCCGCGAGAGTCGTACCGCAACTAACGCGACCGGCACCCCCGCGCCGCGTCCTACTGATGTCGATGGTATCCGCATCGTGACGACCGATGCGATCGTGAGCACCGAAACGATCTTGAGCTGAACCACTTGGTGGCTTGACGGGCCGACTCGTCGCATGGATGTGGCGAGTCGGCTTTCGGTGATTCTCTATGACGACAGGTTCATTCCATTCCGCCATCAATGCTGGCCTGAAGACGATTCAACAGGCTGCCGGTGTTGACGTTGAGTATCTGCACGACAGCCAGACGTTTGATGTTGTTGCAGTGGTCGGCGATGTCGAAGTGGATGTGGTTGATGAGAGTGGACTGTCCGTGAGATCGCGTGTGTGGGACTTCATCATCAGGGCCAGTGATCTCGGCTTTGATCCCGTTGCCGGTGATGTCATTACGTGGAATGGTCGTCGCCATGAAGTGATGAACCTTGGCGGCGATGGCGTGTGGCGATGGAGTGACCCGGCGCGAACGTACTATCGGATTCATACGAAAGACATCGGAGTTGCACTGTGAGCGAATGCGAACACAAGGAAGCATGTCAACGCGAGTTTGAGACGATCAATCGCAAACTCGATCGCTTAGATGAAGCGATCCGCGGAAACGGTCGTCCCGGTATCCAGACCCGGCTTGATCGGCTGGAACAGAACGCCGATCGTCAGTCCCGGCTGATGTGGATCATCATGGGCGCGATGGCGACAGCAATGGCCAGCGGCGTAGCAGGAGTGATCTTTTGAGTATTGCAACGGACATCGCGGATGCAGTAGTAAACGAGCTGAACGACGGAACGTTCAGCCAGTCGTTCAATGCTGAACGCTCAGTCATGCCTGAACGCGATCTTTCTGATCTGTCCGATCTCGTGGTCACGGTTGTGCCGCGCGGCGTGACGATCACCAACTCAACTCGCGCAACGAGTCAGTACGAAATCACCATCAATGTTGGCGTACAGCAGAAGGTGGAGGGGGAGAAAGATGATGCCGTAGCAACACTTGGTGCGTTTGTGGATGAGCTTGCGGAGTTCTTGTCACGACGACAGTTGGAAGATCAGCCTGGTGTGCAATGGAGCCAAACTGAAAACGATCCGATCTACTCGCCGCAACACCTGTCCGAACGGCATGTGTTTACGAGCGTGTTGACGATTACCTACAAGGCAATGAAGTAAGCGTGCAGCCAAAATGAGTCTACTGCTCAACACCATGAATCGCCGCCGCGACTACGCCGACGCCGTACTGGCCATTGAGCCGGACAGCCTGGTTGCCTATTGGCCGTTGCGCGGCCACGGCGCGGAAATGCTGCGCGATCATGCGGGGTCGAATCATGGTTCGATCGTTAACGACGTAACTGAGGCGGCGCGGTATCCCGCGATCAATGGTGCAAGCGATTGGCATCCGACGTTTAATGGCTCTGACGACTACATAGACGTTGGCAATTTGTCGGCGATCAATGGATCGTCTGAGCTGACCGTCAGTGCGTGGGTGCAGATGGACACACTTGGTACGTCCGGTGCAGATAATGGTGCTCTCATCAGCCGCAACCCGGTCAGCGACCTTGTGCTGCTGTGGTACGCCTACGTTACGAGTGGCAACCCCCGAACATACGTTTTTAATGCCGGCAGTATCTATGTTCCGAGCAACAGCGTGACTGCTGCTGCTGACTCAGCGGTTGCCGGTCAGTGGCAGCACGTGGTCGGCGTCATGGATGGCGCGACGCGCGCCATCTACGTAGATGGCGACAAGACCACGCACAGCAGCGCAGTCGCTACGACTGTACCAGTCTCTGCGAGCGCTGCGTGCATGGGCGTGTGGCAACCCATCCCCACCTTTGATCTGACCGGTAGCCTCGCACACATTGCGATCTGGACCCACGCACTAACCGATGCGCAGGTGGACGCGCTCTACCTGCAGGGGATCAATGGACTATGAGTTACCTGCTCTACAAAGAACCATTCAGCGGCAAGCACATCGGCACCGACCGCACAGAGCTGGATACGTGGCCTGCCCCGCGTGATGGACGTTACCTGATCGGCGCGGAGTTCTCGAGCCTGAAACCCAATCCGGCATCCATAACTTTTGTCGCGAAAGTTACTCGTGGAGCAAACACATACGGCGTTACCCGTTACACCTTCAGCAAGGATGATGATGGCAGCGAACACGAGATAGCGCCGGAGTCGTTGCAAGTCGAATGCGATGCAGGCGACGTTATCAAGATCGAAGCGGAGTCTTCGAACAGCAATGACACCGGCGCTATCTCGTGTTCGCTGCCATCATCATCCTTGCTGAAGGTGTAACGGGTAACGCCGTATGTGTTTGCT
>JANQFT010000177.1 GCA_028277685.1 Phycisphaeraceae bacterium | reverse complement strand
CGGCCATGGCCTTGGGGACTTCGGCTTCGGCCAACACCACGAGGGCGCGGTTTTTCTGGACGTCGGCCTTGTATTCCTGCTCTTGGGCGACGGCCATCGCGCGGCGTTTTTCCGCCTCGGCCTGGAAGCGACGCTTGTCCGCTTCGGCCTGATCGGCCTGCAGCTTGGCACCGATGTTCTCGCCCACATCAATGTCAGCAATGTCGATTGACAGAATAGTGAACGCAGTTTCGGCGTCGAGGCCTTTGTCGAGCACGGTGGTGCTGATGCCATCGGGGTTTTCGAGCACGGCCTTGTGACTGGCGGCGGAACCAATGGTGGTGACGATGCCTTCACCCACACGGGCAACGATGGTGTCTTCGGTCGCACCACCGACAAGTTTGGCGATGTTGGCTCGCACGGTCACACGGGCGCGGGCTTTGAGCTGAATGCCATCCTGCGCCACCGCGTCGATGGTCGGGCGGCCCTGTTGCGGATTCGGGCAGTCGATCACCTTGGGGTTCACGCTGGTTTGCACCGCGTCGAGAATGTCACGGCCGGCCAGGTCGATCGCGCACGCGGTGTCCCACGGCAGTTCGATGCGGGCACGGTCGGCGGCGATCAACGCGCGGATCACGCGCGGCACATCACCACCAGCCAGGTAGTGCGTTTCCAGTTGGTTGGTGCTGATGGAAAGACCCGCCTTCACTGCCTGAATGCGGCTGAGCACGATCACGCGCGGGTTCACCTTCCTGAACTTCATCCCGATCAGCGAGCCGAAGCTCACCCGGGCGTTGGACAGTAACGCCTGGAACCACAAATTGAAGAACTGGATCACAAAGCCCAGCACAATCAAAAGGAACAGAACGAGAATGATCGCCAGGCCCCATCCCGCGAGGGTCCAGAAATCCGGTTGGGCGAGTGTGTGAAGCATTGGGTTACCCCTGAAATATTGCGTGTGAAAGTAAAACGTGATTATGCACGTGATGGTCTGTAATAACAACCATGCATTCTAGGTCACGTTTCGCACCGTGATTTCCATTCCGCTGACACGGATGACTTCGATGGTTGATCCTTTAAGAATCATTTTGCTTTCGGCTAAGCATCCGATGCGCTGGCCGTTGATTTCACAGATACCTGCAGGATGCAAATCGGTCATGGCTTTGCCCTGTTGGCCGAGCAGTTGGTCGGCATCCTGGTCGCGGACGGCATCGTACTTCGTGGTGCCGGCGGTTTGCGCTTCGCGCATGGTAAGCCATTTGCCGATCGGCGTGCGGGGAAAGAGATTCAACCCGCTAATGACAGCAAACGGGGCCACCAGCAATACGATGATCGTTCCGATGAGTCCAGCCCGGTGGTCGAACCAGAACAGGCAAACCAAACCACCGATGAGCGAAGTGATCGCGGCGAAGCCGATCAACCCGCCACTGGGAATGAACAGTTCCACCGCGAACAGCGCCAAGGCCAGGCTGATGAACACGATTGCCCAGAAGAGCATCGCTTACGCCTCCTTTACCACGATGCGATTACCCACGGCTTCAGTCACCTTCACCCGCGAACCAGATTCGATGAGTTCACCGGCGGTCATCACGGCCAGCACGCCACATTCAAACTGCGCGGTGCCGCTGGGACGAAGCGTGGCGACGACGGTGCCTTCATCACCAATGCTGACAGACGCGATGTCGGCGGTGGTGGTTTGTTCGCCACCTTGCGATGTGGTCATCGCGGCTTGCTCTTCGCCTAGGATGAGTCGGTTCACCATCGGCAGCGCACCAAAGTACTTCGTGAGGAACACAAACCCGACGCATGCGATGGCCATGCTGATCAGCAGGGTGAAGAAACCGCTGCGCATGGCGGCCCAGGTGCTGGGCAGGTCCGGTGGGGTGAAGCCGCCGCCTTCGGGAACAAAGGTCATGAGCAGGCCGCCAAAGATCATGATCAGCCCCGTGATGCCCGCCACGCCAAAGCCGGGGATGACAAACACCTCCACCGCGAGCAGGATGATGCCCAGCAGTACGATCAAAATCTCAATCGCATTGGCCAAGCCCGCAAGGTACGGTGCGCCGACCAAAGTGAGGAACGCGACGACCGCCAGCCCGCCGGGAAGACCGAGGCCCGGGGCCTGCATCTCGGAGTACAAGCCCATCAGCATGACAATCGTGAGCAACCCACGCATGAGCGGATGCGTGAGGAAAGTGACTAAGTTTTCCGACCACGTTGCTTCCATCACCACGAACTGCGAGACGTCAACATTCAGGTAGTCCGCCAGTTCCTGCTTGTTGGAGACCAGACGTTTGGCGAAGCCCATTTCCAGGGCTTCAGTCTGGCTGATGGTGAGTAGTTGCTTTTCGCCCAGCACGCGGCGTTGCACCGTCCACTGGCCGGGGTCATAGGCCTTGGTGGTGGTGGGCATGCTGTCGATGTCAGCGGGTGCTTCTTCAGCCGGCTTGGGCTGTTCGGTGGCGGGAACGCCGAACATGCGCTTGGCCACTTCCTGAAGCTGATCGGCCTGGTTCTCGGTGGTTTGCTCATCCGGCACTTCGGTGGGAGCTTGCACTGGCGCGGCAGCCGCATCGGATGACGACAAACCATACGCCGCCAGTTCGCCCGTGGGCACGTAGCGAATTTCTTTGTTGGTGTTGTGCTGGATTTCGTAAACCGCAGGCCCACGCGTGACCATGCCGATGCACAGCGCCAGCGGGTAGCCGTTGCGACGGGCGGAATCGCGGAATTCTTCGCGCACTTTGGTTTCGATTTTCTCACGTTCAGCCGCACCCATCGCCTGGCCGCTTCCACTGATGGGCATGCAGTCGCCGATGTAGCTGCGGCTGGCCATCACAATGCCATCGGTCGCCAGGGAAATCATCGCACCCGCACTGATCGCCTTCGGATTCACCCAAGCCGTGGTGCGCGGCTCGAGGTTCTTGATGAAATCGCTCATCTCAAGCGCAGCAATGGCATCGCCACCCCACGTGTCCATTTCCAACACGATCTGGTCAGCGCCTTCGCTCACGGCATCGCGTGCTTGCCGCTCAAGCCGGTCTTTCATCACCTGGGTGACTGGGCCGGCGAGTCGGATGATATGGACCGGGGATGATGATACGGCTGAATCGTCTATCTTGTCAGCGGGCAGGGTTCCGGGGACGAGCAGTCCCGCCACCGCCACAAGCATCAACATCCGCCGCAACGTGTGGTGCGTGGTGTGATTCATTGCCAGTCATTATAGCGTGGTTAGTTCCTGAGGTACGATTGCATCCATGGGATTTAGCATGACACCGTTCGCAAAGTTGCTGCACAGCCCGACGCCACATACATTGCCCGGATGATGAAGCTATGGACCATCGTGGCAGTTGCGGCCGGCGGTGCGTGCGGTGCACTGGCGCGATATGGCTTGAATCGCTGGAGCCATCAGTGGAGTGCGACCGGCTTCCCCTGGGGCACGGTCATCGCCAACATCATCGGCTGCCTGATGATCGGGTTCTGCTACCAATGGTTCGGCCCGCGTGTTTCCCCCGTGGTGCGGGCCGGCGTGATGGTGGGCTTCATCGGCGCCCTGACCACCTTCAGTACCTACTGCCTGGAAACGCGCAACCTGGCGGATGAAAAGCAATTCTTCGCCGCGGGTGTAAACACGGTGGGCAGTGTAATCGTTGGGCTGGCAGCGGTGTACGCTGGCATCGCGCTGGCAAAGACGGTGTTTGGAGATGCTGGTTGAACCACCAAGGCACCAAGGACACCAAGGAAGAGCAGAAACAGAGTGGACAGGATGAACAGGATGGTCAGGATGTCGACGCGCAATCAATCCAGTTGATCCTGTTCATCCTGTTCACTCTCGCTTGGTGACCTTGGTGCCCTGGTGGTTCACAACTTCCAGGGGTCAGCCCCACTTGGCTAACTGTTTGCGGATGAACGCGAACTCTTCCGGCGTGATCGCGTGATCGGCGATGCCCAGCACGTGGCCCCACTGCACCGTCGCGCCGAGTTCCTCCGCAAGGTTGAAGTACTTTTCCCACTCGCTGGGCTTGTTGGTCAGATCGAAGTTGGCGATGTTGCCCGAACAGAAGTGCTGCATCATACGGCCACGACCGAGGTGTTGCCGCACGTTGCCTTCCACATCGTATGTGCGAATGACATCCTGACAATCGACCATGTTCGGGTGAATCGAAACACCCATCATCATCGCATCGGGCTTGTGCGATTTCATTTCGTCGTTCAGCAGTTTCACGGTGTTGCAGATGAAGCGTTCTTCGCCCCACCATTCACGGTCGTGTACGCGGTGACCGGAAACGAGTTTGGCGGCGAAGTAATCGAGCTTCAGGCCGTCCGCGTTGTAACAGCCTTCTTCATTACTGAACATCTGACGCATCATCGGCTTCACGTAATCGTTCTGCACATCCGGATGCGAGAAGTCGATCACCGGCAGCGGATACGTTTCGAGTAGCTCGCCTTCGTTGACCAGGTACTTCGGGTTCTGTGCGATATCAGAATCGGTGTCGGTCATGAACACGCTCATCCAGAGAATGCACTTGATGCCGGCGGCATGAATCTTCTCGACCGTCTCGCGCATGTTGGGGAACGTTTCAGGATCAGCTTCCCACTGGCCCATGCGGATGTACCACGCACTATCCAGAATGATGCTGCCAACGTTCAGGTTCTCGCGTTGGATTGAAGCAAGTACATCGTCCACCATCCCTGCGTTCACCGCTTTGTAGCGCACGCCGGATTGGTTGACGGACTTTTCAAACTTCGACTTGTCTTTCGATTTCTTCAGGCCTTTGACGTTGCTCTTCTTGTCGCCGGTCCAGCCATCGGTTTTGTGTAGGTGGCTGTAGGTGTGCTTGGCCAGGTAACCCTGGTCGGGCCAGGTGCAGTAGATGGGCTTGCTCCACCAGTGCGGCATGTTGCGCACATCACGGCGAGGAATCATCTCATCGTCCAGCAACAGGTTTACGTAGTGATCCACGCTGTGCCAGATATCGCGGTGATAATCGAACGTCAGGTAGAACCGCGCTGCCTCAATGGTTTCGCCAGCCTTGACGGGCATACCGCGGTCCATGCCGCAGTCGAGATACATGTGATGCAGCTTGTACTGCCCCGCCTGGAAAACGAGCCCGAACGCCTTGGGCATATCGCGTGCGCCAAAACCGAGCATCAGTTCATCACGTTGGAAAATGATGTAAGCCGGATGCGGGGCGAACTGCCAGTCGTAGCTGTACGTGGTGAGCGCGACGGGGTTATCCCACTGCGGAATCACTTCCGGCGAAACGCTCTTCGGATAATCCCCCGGCTCGCGCGGTGCAGCGGGGCCAACCGCCAGGTTCATCGTTTCGTACCCGCTGACCAACCCGTGTCGATTGCGGAAGTGATGCACATCGAACAACCCTAGCTTGCTGCCCGCGGCGAAGAAGTCCCACTGCCCCAGCGTCATGTCTTCGTTGACGGTGCAGCGCGATCCGATTTCGAACACGTCCGGGAAACAGTGAATGATCACTTCGACCGACGACACGCGCGGATCATTGGATGTGCCGGTCACAGTGATCGTCACTGCCCCACTGCCGGTGTTGTCCACGGCATGGCTGGCGTAAGTCCATTCGACCGTTTCACCTGCGAAACTCGGACGATAGGCGATCGAGGTTGGGCAGTCGATCAGCGCTTCACCATTGCGCGGATGACTAAGCCGAAACCCCTCCGCCCCGACTTCCAGATGGTAGCTGAACGTTTCAATCTTCACCGCCTGCTCGTTTGTATTCACACGCATGATGGTACTTTCGGCATCCAATGTGATAAGTGTGGGCGGTCATCATGGCCCATGGCGAGGTTGCCATCAACCCGATTCAGACTTGTTTCACAAAGTGCGCCTCTAGCCTGCGCTATCTGCGTAAGTTAAGCGAGATGCCTCATGCCATACATGCGATTTGGGCTCAGTATTTCACTTGCGCGGGCTGCGAGTATACTCTGCTGGCATGTTGCGGGAACTGCACATCTCGAACCTGGCCGTGATTGAGGATGCGGGCATTGAACTGGCCGAGGGGCTGAACTGCTTCACCGGCCAAACGGGGGCGGGCAAAAGCCTGATCATTGGTGCGTTTGAGATGCTGCTGGGCCTGCGGTCGGCGGGGGACATGCTTCGTACCGGGGCCGAGGAAGGACGCGTCAGCGGCGTGTTCGAACTGACTGACCCGCAGATCATCGAACGTATCAATGAACTGGGTGACCTTAACCTGAACACTTCCGGGGGCGAAACAGAACAACTGCTGATCACACGCAAATTGTTCGCGTCCGGCCGCACCAGCGTTTCCATCAACGGCCAACCTGCCACGCTGGGCATGCTCGAAGCGATCGGCGAGCAGCTCATCGATGTACACGGCCAACACGATCATCAGTTCCTGCTCAAACCTGCCAACCAGTTACTGCTGCTGGACGACTTCGGTGGCTGCGCCGGTCTGCGCACGGCCTACGCGGAAACGCATCGTCAACTGGGTGAGTTGCGTGAACGCAAACGCGAGTTGGCCGCATCAGAGAAGTTGCGTTCGCAACAATTGAACCTTTACGAATTTCAGGCAGGCGAAATCGACGACGCGGCGCCATCATCAGGGGAATATGATGAAGTTGCCGCGCGACATCGCGTGCTGAGTAACCTCGGCCGCATCCAGAAAGATGCATCAACGGTGTACGGCGCGTTGTACGAATCGGAAGGCGCGATTGCTGAGCGCCTGCAAGGTGTGCTTGGCTTGCTGACTTCGATGTCGGAACTGGATGACCAGATCAAACCCATTGCCGACGACCTGCGTAACGCCGCGGCCCAGGTGCAGGATACTTCGTTCAGCCTGAGTCGTTACCTTAACCGCCTTGATCTCGACCCGGCCGAACTGGAGGAAACGGAGCAGCGGCTCAACACGCTCAACCGGCTCATCCACAAGTACGGCATGGAACTGGAAACCGCCACCGGTTCCCTCGACGATGTGATCGCTTACCGCGAGCACCTTGATCGTGAGATCACCGCGCTGCGTGGGCAAAGTGATGATCTGGCTTCGATCGATGCGGAAATCGAACCGTTGACCGAACAACTGCGTGACGCCGGCAAGAAGCTGACGGCCAAACGCAAAGCTGCCGCAAAGAAACTGAAGCCACTGGTCGAAGCGCAGTTGGCGGAACTGGGTATGGCCGAGGCGCAGTTCGAAGTGGCCATCGACACCGATCCGGCACGCGATTCTGCATCGGGGATCGACGAGATTGAAATGCTCGTGCAGGCCAACCCCGGGCAAGCCGCATCGCCGTTGCGGAAGGTGGCCAGCGGTGGTGAGCTCAGCCGCATCATGCTGGCGATCAAGTCAATCCTCGCCACGGCCGACCGCGTCAGCGTGCTGGTGTTCGATGAGATCGACGCGAACGTCGGCGGGCGCATGGGCACCATCATCGGTGAGAAACTGCGCGATCTCGCCTCGCATCATCAGGTGTTATGCATCACCCACCTTCCACAGATTGCCGCGTTCGGCGATCAACACCTGAAGATCACCAAGCAGGTAACCGGCGGCACCACCAGCACCACGGTCAGCACCATCGATGGCAACACCCGCATCGACGAACTGGCCGAGATGCTCACCGGCAAAGATGCCACCGCCACCACGCGTAAACAGGCGAAGGAACTGATCGCGCTGGCCACACCGCAGCAAAGCAAGGGTCGCAAGCAGAAGGCGAATTGACTGCACTACCCCTCTCCCCCGAGAGGGGGAGAGGCTGGGTGAGGGGGTTGGATCTTGGCATAGGTGCATGCCATGGATTCACCCTCACCCTAACCCTCTCCCTGGGAAGGGAGAGGGAACTAGTCTCCCTCGCTATTCATCACCACGCTTTTCATCCTCGTGCCGGTAACGTTTGTTCACACTTCGTCGCAGGTGGGCAAAGTCCACCGTCGGCTCAAAGTTGTTCACGAATGCCACGTTGCGCTCCACTTCATGCCGCCATCGCATGCCGGTGTTCACCATGTGGATGCGACTGTCACTCAACACGAACGCCAACGCCACTTCGTACACATCATGATGTTCGTGCCACTTCGGCGCGATCGCCTGAACCACATCAAGCAACGCACCCGATGTCAGCGGGCGCATCACGGTGATGCCCATGTCCTGCTGCTGCGCCGCGGGAATCGACGTGCTGGCCGAGGCCTGGTTCATCAGGTTGTACTGCAGTTGACACGTATCGAACTGCCCCGATGCGATCAGCGGCTCACACGGCCAACCATTCTCATTCGACGTAAACCCGATGTAACGCAGCTTGCCTTCATCACGCAGAGCATGCAGCGTCTCAAGCGGCCCATCGTGCAGAATGCGTTGCGTATCCTCCGGCGAATACGTACCACCATGGAACTGGAGCAGGTCCACGTACTCGGTGCGTAACCGACGAAGTGAATCTTCCAAACTCTGACGAATACCTTCCGAGGGCAGATGCATCGCACACTTGGTGGCGATGTACACCTGATCGCGATGCGGTTGCAGGGCTTCGCCGACGATGTCTTCGCTAAGTCCATCACCGTAAGCCGGCGCGGTGTCGAAGTAGTTGATGCCGTGCTCAACCGCAGCGTGAATCGTGTCGATCGCCACCTTCCGCCCGGTCGGCAACGCAGGGTTCCAGTCCGCCGCTTCATGCACAGAACCGAAGGAGGTGCACCCCAAGCCCAATCGTGAAACCTGCATTTTCGTTCTACCAAATCGCACGCGTTGCATCGATCAACTCCCATCATCAAGCGGAAAAGCGTTACTGATGCGTCGCATTCATACGTTCCGATCGATCAGGCTGCAACTGCACGGTGCGGATGAACATCATGATTGACCCGCCAACCCACGCCGGTTACGTTGCCCCACGACCAGTGAGGTGTAACGTGGAAGTACAGGCTCAGGGATTGACTGATGTCGGCTGCAAACGCGATCACAACGAAGATGCGTATGTGTCCGATCCCGCCATCCGCCTGTTCGCCGTGTGTGACGGGCTGGGTGGCCACGCCGCCGGCGAAGTGGCCAGCCACACCGCATGTGAGATCGTACGCGACCACATTCGCACGCACCGCAACACCATCGACACCTACGGCATCACACCCACCATCACCACCCGCAACCGCGCGTTGCAGGTGGTCACTGAAGCCGTTGAGGCCGCTTGCCAGCACATCTACCAGCAGTCCCAGGCCGATCCCTACCAACGTGGCATGGGCTGCACCATTGCCCTCGCTGTGTTGACCGAAGAGACGGCGATCATTGCTCACGTCGGTGATAGCCGCGTGTACCTGGTGCGTCAGCAGCTGGCACACTTGTTGACGGAAGACCATTCGCGTGTGGCCGAGCAATTCCGCAAGGGGCAACTCTCTGCCGCCGAGGTCAGCCGAAGCCCCGGCTCCAGTGCGCTGACGCGGGCGCTCGGCATTCAACCGGAAGTAGAAATCGAAACCCTCACACTGGAACTGGCCGATGGCGATCGACTGATTCTCTGCAGCGATGGTTTGAGTGATCTGCTCACCACGCATGAGATTTCGGAATACGGATCGACCAAGCACCTGCCCAGCGTGCCGCGTAACCTGGTGGACCTGGCCAACACACGCGGCGGTTACGACAACATCACCGTGATCGCGGTGGAAGTCGGCATCCGTGAGCCTCGCAGCGGAATGAGTGTTGAACAGCGCATGCACGCCCTGCGGAACATCAGCCTGTTCGAGCATCTGTCGTTCGTGGAACTGACCAAGGTCATGAACCTGGTGGTGGTGGAATCGTATCGCGCGGGTGATCGCATCATTGCCGATGGCGAACCCGGACGGAAGCTGTTCGTGTGTATGAACGGTAGCGTGGATGTGATCAAGAACGGGCAAACGCTCACCACCCTTGAAAGTGGATCGTTCTTCGGTGAGATGGCGCTGATCGATAACGCCCCGCGATCCGCTGATGTCATCACCCGCACCGACCTGAAGGTGATCACGCTCGACCGGGAAGATTTCTACCGGCTCATCCGCACCGAACCTCACCTGGCGGTGCGCCTGCTGTGGGCGCTGTGCCGCGTGACCAACGCACGACTTCGCAGCACCAGCGCTGAACTTTCTTGGGCCAAAGGGCAACTGCCGGATGCGATGCCGCCGGAAGTGGCAGCCCTGTTCGAACTGACGATGCCGAAAAGTACCGATTAGCCACCAAGGCACCAAGCGAGAGTGGACAGGATGAACTGGATCAACTGGATTGCTTGCGCGAAGCCATCATGTACATCCTGTTGATCCTGTCCACTCTTCATCTGCCTTGCCTTGGTGGTCCATATCTTCACACGCCTGACAACCGCAACAGCAGCGGAATCATGAACTGGTAACCCAGCAGAATCACCACCATGGCGATCAGGGTGATCGATCCGCCCGAACGGATCAGGCTGGTCGCGGGAATCCTGCCGGTGGCGAACGCCATCGCGTTGGGCGGCGTGGCGATGGGCATGGCCATCGCGATACTGCAACCCATGGCCACCAGAATTGCCATCTCCGCCTGCGCCGCCTGACTACCCAGCGCCAAACCCGTGGCGATCGGCACCAGCAGGTTCGCCGCGGCCGTGTTACTCATGAAGTTACTCAGCATCACCGCGACCACGATCACCGCCAACGCCAACCCGAAGCCCTGCAACTCCGCGATGGGCAACGTCACGATGTAATCCACCAGTTGCGTACTCTGCATGGCTGTGCCCAGGGCCAGGCCACCCCACATCAACAGCAGGATGTTCCAGTCGATCGAGTCCACATCATGACGATCCAGGATGCGCATCGCCGTCAGCGCCGCCGCCGCCAACAGTGCCACCACTGCGGGGTGAACAGGATGCCACTTGCTGGTCAGCCACAGCACGATGGTCAGCCCCATGATGATCAGCGTGATCTTACCTTCCCGCGTCATCGGCTCGGGCTTCTCCATCTCGGGCAGGATGAGTCCTTTCTCCGGCGGGAAGAACGTGAACAGCAGGAAACCCGCGACCACCAGCAACAGCAGCATCAGCGGCACCGCGATGAGCATCCAATCGATGAAGCCAATCTCAATCCCAACGTTCTGCAGGAACTGCAGCGCCACTGCGTTGGGCGGCGTCCCGATCGGCGTGCCGATGCCCCCGATGTTTGCCCCGAACGGCACGGCCAGAATCACCGCACGGTGATATTTATCATCTGCCGGCAACGCTCGTACCAGCGGGGCGCTGATTGCCAACATCATGGCTGCGGTTGCCGTGTTGCTCATCCACATACTGAAGAACGCGGTGATGCACAGCACACCAAAGATCAACATCAACGGGCTGCGCATGAACGGCCGAATGCACCGCGCTGCAATGATGCGATCAATCCCCTGCTTCGTCACCGCCGCCGACAGCAGGAACCCGCCCATGAACAGGACGATGATGCCGCTGGAGAACGGATTGAGGAAAGTCTTGTAACTGAGCGCCAGTGGTTCGCCCGCATCGTCCACCGGGAACTCACTCATCGCGGGCAACACCGAAGCCAACCCGCCGCTCGACGCCAACGCCAGAATCTCCATCGCCACCAGGCACAAACTGGTCGCGAACAGTGGCATCACTTCCGTGACCCAGAACACCGTGGCCAGGAAGAAGATGACCACTGTGCGACGCGCCAGCTCATTCATGTCGCTGGGCAGGATGAAATACAGCCCGATGGCCGCAACAATCGAACCACCCATGATCAGCGCCCGGCGGGCGCCACCGTTATCGTGGGAACTGCTTGTCATTGCGAAACTCGTCACTCAGTCAGGCGGGTGAAGCGGCATTGTAGCCGATTCAATCTTACCCGTCCGCCTGAAGGATCGCCCCCTGATCGCGCAGCGCCTGCTGGATGCGATCGATCGGTACGCTTCGCACGATGCCATCGCCCTCAGCCGCCAGCGCCGCCGCTGTTCCTGCCGCGTGCCCGGTGCCCATACACGCGCCCGCCCCACGCAACGAGGCCTGCGAAAGGTGATCGCTGGAAATACACCGCCCCGCCACCAGCAGGTTGCTCACCTTCTGCGGCAGCAGCGCCCGAAGCGGAATGTCGTTGTGGCCGGTCATCGAGATGTACTTGAACACCGTGCCCTTCAAGTGATAGTCCAGCCCGCGGCAGTTCAGGCAGATCACATCCTCAAACCGGCGTTGCTCCTGCAGGTCGCCAAGCTTCAACACATAGTCGCCGATGATGCGCCGCGTCTCGCGCACACCCAGATGCGTGGCCGCAACGACGAACGCGTGATCGAAGCCAGGCACTTTCGACTTCATCAACTCCAGGTGTTCCAGTGCGCCACGCAAGCCCTGCGTTTCTGCCTGCGTCAGCGCCCACGGGTCAAGCGGATCGATATCCGCATTGCCCTGGATGCGCACCGCTTCACGATACACACAAAGCTTCACCGTCGGCATCACCCCCACGTGATGCATCTGCCCATCATCACATTCCTGCATGTTCTTGATCGTGATGGTCAGCATCGGCTGGCAACCACGCTCGGTTTCGAACTTCACGCCGCTGACTTCCACACCATCATCATCCTGGTGTGCCAGCGCCCACTGCCGCACGGCTTCAGCATCCACACCGCAGGCGATGTAATCCGACGATACCTGTTGAAGCGTTTCCAGTCCTTCCACTTCGAACGGGGCGCCGGCCAGCGCGGCGATGTCTGCATCACCGGTCGCATCGACGAACGCCTTCGCCTTCACCACCGAAGGACCAGCCTTGGTTTCGACGACCAGCCCGTCGATTCGCTCACCATCCATCAACACGTCCGTCACCCATGCGTGGAACAGCAGCTTCACGCCGGCCTCTTCCACCATGTCGAGCGCCACCTTGCGCGTCCACACGGGCCAAATCTGGTTGAAGCGACCGTTGTTGATCTGCTTGAATCCCTGA
>JANQFT010000121.1 GCA_028277685.1 Phycisphaeraceae bacterium | reverse complement strand
TGACCCGATCGGCCTCGGTGATCCGACGCGATGCCCAGCGGGGTTAAACCACCGGTGCCGCCATGAACGCGGCCAACATCACCGGAAACAAGATGACTGCTGAGACCGAACAACAAGTCGACCCGCAAATCATGGCGGACTGCCAATGCCTGCACGAAACCGATGTGCTGGTCACACGTCAGCCGATCTTCGATGTACGACAACACACCGTCGCCTATCAGGTACTATTCCGCTGTGGTCAGACTTCGAGCAAGCAAGCGGATGAGCAAACACTGGCCTCAGCGCAGATTATCAACAGCGCGCTGAACCTGCTGGGATTATCCGACCTGATTGATAACCATCGTGTGTTCATCCGTGCCACCACGGAATTGCTCACGACGGATCTGCACGAATTGCTTCCACCCGGCCAGGCGGTGTTGGAACTCGAGCAGAACATCACCCCGGATGAAGACGGCCTGACCAAGTGCCGCGAGATTCAGGATGCCGGCTACGAAATCGCCGTGCATCCGCTGCCCCTGATTGAAGCCGGTCTGACCGAACTGGTTTCCCGAGCCGATTACCTGGTGATCGACTTCCAGAAGTCCGCCCGGCAGGCATCTTCCGTGGTGGAATCGCGTGGACCCAATGCGCGTGTTCTGGCAAGGGCCATCGAATCGCATGATGCATTTGTCCAGGCGAAAGCGCTTGGCTGCGAACAGTTCCAAGGATTTTTCTTTGCAAAACCGCATGTGGTGCGTCGGCGCAATCTGGCTTCGGGTAAGCGTTCCTACCTGCGGTTCCTGCACGAGGTGAATCGCCCGGACCTGAACTACGATGAACTGGAACAGGTGATCAAGCAGGACACCGCACTCACGTGCAAACTGCTTCGTTACCTGAACTCCGCGTTGTTCGGTTTGTCGACGAAACTTTCATCCATCAAACAAGCGCTCACCTTGTTGGGTGAACGGCCGTTGCGCCGGTGGGCATCGTTGCTGGCGATGACGCACCTGGCCCTCGACAAGCCTCCCGCCCTTTTGCATACCTCTTTAGCGCGTGCGCGCTTCTGTGAAATGTTGAGTGGTGATATCAACATGGCCGGTCGCGAACTCGATCTGTTTTTGATGGGTCTGCTATCGACACTGGATGCAATGCTGGATGTGGAGATGCACGAGATCGTACCCGATCTTCCACTCGCCCCGGATGTGAAAGCAGCACTACTCAGCGATCTGACTAACCTCGGCAAACTGTGTGCTTTGGCGATCGCCCATGAGCGTGCACAGTGGACCACCATCAATACGCTGACACGCGAATTGAATCTGGGAATCACACGGGTGTTGGATGTGCAGAATGAATCGCTGCGCTGGGCTGATGAAGTGATGCAAATGTAATCGCATGGCACCATGATGTGCCATGTTTTTCAGGAAGCAGCGGAATGGGTATCGCGCCGACAACTCAGCAGCAAACTCCGGGCGACCAACCTCGCGGGGCAACACCAGGCGAGATCTTCGTCGCCCGCCAACCGATTCTCGATCGGCATCAGCGATGCTACGCCTATGAACTGCTCTTCCGCGGCGGGTCGGAAAATTTCTTCCCCGGCACCACCGATGGCGATCGCGCCACCCGCTGCACCGTGAACAGTGGCTTGAACCTGATCGGCCTGGACGACCTGGTCGGCGAAAAACGCGCGTTCATCAACATCACCCGCAACCTGCTGCTCGATGGCATGTACGAACTGCTGCCAACCCAACGCGTGGTGGTGGAACTGCTGGAAGACATTGAGCCGGATAGCGAAGTCATCGCCGCCTGCCACAAGGTGCGCGAGTTGGGTTACACCCTGGCGATCGACGACTTTGTCTTACGTCCGGACTACGACGAACTGCTTGCCATTGCCGACATCATCAAGGTCGACCTCCGCGACGCCGGCCTGCAGGAAAGTCGACAGATCATCGAGATGTACAGTCGGCCCGATGTGCAATTCCTGGCTGAGAAAGTGGAATCCCCCGAAGAATTCACCCAGGCCCGGCACATGGGGTACCACCTGTTCCAAGGTTACTACTTCAGCAAGCCGCAGGTGGTGCAAGCGCAGGACATCCCCGCGAACAAACTGAACTACTTCATGTTCCTGCGCGAACTGATCACTCCGGAAATCGACTTCGATGCGGTGGCGAAGATCGTCAAGCGCGAAGCATCGTTGCTGGTGAAGTTACTGAAGTATCTGAATTCAGCAGCACTCGGCGTGCGTCACCGTGTCACTTCCATTCCGCAGGCGTTGGCGCTATTGGGTGAGCGTCCACTGCGGCAATGGGGTTCGTTGGTCGCCGCCACCTGCATGGGTGACGACAAGCCGGCGGAACTGAATCACCTGTGCATGGCCCGCGCGCGGTTCTGTGAACTGATCGCCCCACGTATCGGCATGAAGGATCGTGAACTCGATCTGTTCCTGATGGGTCTGCTGTCCGCCATGGACGCCGTGCTTGATTACCCCGTCGCCCCCATCCTGGCGCAGCTTCCGCTGCCGATCGATATCAAATCCACCCTGATGGGCGATCAGACCGACCTGAGCAAACTCAAATTGCTCATGCAGGCCTGCGAACACGGCAAGTGGGACAACGTGGCCATGATGTCAAAGCTGATCGGCGTGGACGAAATCCTTGTCGCGCGCTTGCACATGCAGTCCAACCAATGGGCCGACCAGATGGCCCAAGCCTGATCGGTCCAGATCAGCATTGATCAAAAACAAGATGACAGACTCCTCGTTTACCATTCCCGCTCCGTCCGCCGGGCATGCCCTTTTTCCTTGACAACCTGCCCCCCCTCTATGATGATTACTTGTGACAAGGGTGCTGGACTTCATCTAATTGGGGGCGAGTGTGGGTCGGGGTCAATCCAAAACACAACGCAGAGACAAAACACAGCAGGCATCGTCTGCGCCTCGCGCCAGGCGGGTGCTGAACATCGTGCTGATGCTGGCGTTGGTTGGGTTGGTGGGCGGCATTATCTGGAGTCAGTCGCGTGAACGTACTCCCGAAATCCCTTCACGGGCAGACACTGCTCTTGTTCTGCCGATCGCATCTGTCTCAACACCCACCATCAAACTCCATACCACGTTCACCGTTGAACCGAAAACGCTTGATGAATTACTGGCCTTGCCGATTGAACGACTGGGCGAAGTCGATATTGCTCGGATGAACCTGCTGTGTGCCGCCGGTCTTCCGGGGGCAGAGAAGTTGGATGTCGATCATGCCTTGGCGACGCTGGATGAGTGGGCCAAGCGCGTGGCGTTCGAGACGGATCGTCATTTGTACCGCGTGACCGATCCCCGCTACGCCGACCACTACAAACAATCCGAAGCGCGGTTTCGGGCCGAATTCCTGCTCCAAATCCTGCAGGAAGACCTTGGCGTCAAGTACGACATGTCGGCGGCGAACAACTTCTCGTTCAAAGATTCACGTGTCGCCTTCATTCACGGCATGATCCCCTCCCCCGGAAGTTCGATGACAGATACGCCGGGTGGAACTTGCGCCTCCATGCCTGTGATGTATGTGGCAGTCGGTCGCCGACTCGGATATCCGCTGAAACTGGTGACCACCGATGCCCATATCTTTGCCCGATGGAATGGCAAGGATCATCCCAATGTGAAGTGGCGGGAGCGCTTCAACATTGATGGCGCGGGGCACGGCTTCAGCAGCTTTGAGGATGACTATTACCTGACTTGGCCTCACAAGGTGACCAAACACCAAGCCAAGGTAAACGGCTACCTCTTGTCACTTTCTCCCGCTGAGGAATTCTCGCTGTTCCTTGCTGCTCGTGGCCATTGTGGCATGGACAACAACCAGAACGCCTTCGCCGCGCGCTGTTACGAGAATGCATACCGCTACGACACCACACGTCCATGCTATCGCTCGTGGTTCATGAAGGCGGCACTGCCTGGAAACTACCGGCCTTCGACCCCGATTCTGGCCCAACTGCTCCAGCAGAAACGCAAAGCACAAACCGCCTTCGCACGGCCATCGCTTGACGGTATGCAGATGCCCAGCCAGATGGTGATGGACCTGCCCAACGCGCCACACGCATCAAAGCCCCACGGCTTCACTCAGCATCAACCCGGCGTCCCGCAACCGACCACGCCGTTCACACAGTATCAACCACCGACACCCCCCGATCCGTACCGGAGGAAGCCATGAAGACGAACCCGCTTGTTTTAGCTGTTGTCGCCCTGACCTTCGCCGCCACCGCCGAAACCACCTTCGGCACCTACCACCCCCGCATGGGCAGATTCATCCAACGCGACCCACACGGAACGGCGATCGCACCGCCACGAATGGGAACGGCTGACCTTACACAAACTGGTGGATTCATCCCCCGTGACACACCCGGTGTGCAGTACGCGGATGGGATGAACCTCTATCAATATGTTCGGAGTAATCCAATCCGACTTGCTGATCCCATGGGACTCATGGGACTAGAAGTCGATGATTTTGTGGAGAATGATCCCTTCGTGCATAAGATGCGCAATCAGTGCTGTGGCGGTAAACGACGAGGTGATAGACCATTCTTGAGATGCTGCGGCAGCGAGAAAGATGGTAAATGGTATAACCCAAGAACTGATTGTTGCGAACAAGAGCAAGTTTCTACCTATAAGCCGTTTGGTTCATTTGCATCGGCAGATGGCTCTAGCCCGATTCACTGGACGGAGGACAGAGTAGTTGAGAAAGTATCGATATGGGTATGCGAGCGGCCACTCGCGGGTGCTCCTTGGTTAGCCGGGTATGGTGGCGGACTTCCATATTGGCTTGAACCAACACATTCCTATGTGTGCTGTGATGGCCCAAATCATTACTGTTTCGGGAAACAGCGAAACTGGAATGGTGTGGATAAGACGACTGCAGGAGATCCGATTCCACGAGAACAATTGGCTGTTGGACACTGTCAGGAGATAAAGGTTTGTCCTGCGCTAAAACGATCCAAATGCATTAACCCTACGGCCACCTACGGCTATAGCCTTCTGTGGCGTAATTGCCACGACTGGGCATGGCGAGGTTGTGAATGATGACAGGAGAACATTTGCGCACTGCTCGCATATTACCGTGGATTCTTTTGATTCTTCACACTCTGGCTGTAATTGCGATGGCGGTGTTTGTGCATTCTCGCCTTGCCCTCTCTGACGAGGTCATCATGGCTTGGAGTCTGTTCATGCTTGTTGATTTCCCGCTGGGATGGCTCATGATTCCCCTGGAATCATGGATTGCCCCAGTCGCGTATCGCTACTTCGGTGTATTCGGGGATGGTGTACTCCTCCCTGCTGTCGGATTCCTCGTCTTAGGTGGCGCACAGTATTTCTTCGTCGGCAGGCTTGCCGTTTGGTACTTATCTTTGCGATCACGAAAGCCTGGTACTGTTCCATAATGATCGTGTTTACCGAGTCTCTCGACTTGCACACAACCGTGCTCTCGCCCAGCCCCACATCGTTTGCTGCGGTCAGTGAAGAAATGGCATCTGACCCGTGACAGCCGCACGATGGCACCATTGGGCGCGTGGTTGCGGTTGATTTCGTAGGCATTTTCGATGCCGGCCGCGTCGTTGGGGTCATCTTGCCGCTTGAGAACCAGCCATCTAGCGGCTATCTTCTGCTGAATTTGGCACAACGTCCGATGCCAATCGCACCACCGCGACCGCTTGAGAAACGCGCCCACCATGCCCAAACGCACCGACATTTCCACCATCCTCATCATCGGATCAGGCCCCATCGTCATCGGCCAGGGCTGCGAATTCGACTACTCCGGCACCCAGGCGTGCAAGGCCCTGCGCGAAGAGGGCTACCGCGTGGTGCTGGTGAATTCCAATCCGGCCACCATCATGACCGACCCGGAATTCGCCGACCGCACGTACATCGAACCGATCAATCCTGCCGGCATCGAAAAAATACTCCAGGCCGAGCGCGATGCCGGGTATCCGGTCGACGCCCTGCTGCCCACACTCGGCGGTCAGACCGGCCTGAACTGCGCCTGCCAGGCGTGGGATGCCGGCATTCTGCAGAAGTACGACGTCGAAATGATCGGTGCGGATCGCAAGGTGATCGCTCGAGCCGAAGACCGCCTTGAGTTCCGTGAATGCATCGAAGCACTGGGCCTGCAGCAACCACTCGCCCGCACCGTCGAAACCATGGAAGAAGCGTGGGACTTCCTGGAAGAATGTGGCCTGCCCGCCATCATTCGCCCTGCATTCACCCTCGGCGGTACCGGCGGCGGCATCGCTTACAACCGTGAAGAATACGAAGACATCGTGCGACGCGGCCTCGACGCATCAATGATCAACCAAGTGTTGATCGACAAGTCCGTGCTCGGCTGGAAAGAGTACGAACTGGAAGTGATGCGCGACGTGGCCGACAACGTGGTCATCGTCTGCTCGATCGAAAACTTCGACCCCATGGGCGTGCACACCGGCGACAGCATCACCGTTGCCCCCGCACAAACACTCACCGACAAAGAGTACCAGCGGATGCGCGATGCGTCGCTGGCCATCATCCGCGCGGTCGGCGTTGAGACCGGCGGGTCGAACATTCAGTTTGCCGTCAACCCGGCCGACGGTGAAATGGTCGTCGTGGAAATGAACCCGCGCGTGTCGCGCAGTAGCGCGCTTGCCTCCAAAGCAACCGGTTTCCCCATCGCGAAGATCGCCGCCAAGCTTGCCGTGGGTTACACGCTGGACGAACTACCCAACGACATCACCGGCAAAACCGTCGCCTGCTTCGAACCCACCATCGATTACGTGGTGACCAAGATTCCGCGCTGGACGTTCGAGAAATTCCCCGAAGCCGACGAAACGCTGACCACGCAGATGAAGAGTGTGGGCGAAGCGATGAGCATCGGCCGCACGCTGAAAGAAAGCCTGCAAAAGGGCATCCGCTCGATGGAAGTCAAGCGGTTCGGCCTGGGGTTGGATGCGAACGACAAGTGGCTTGCTTCGCAGAGGGCCGCGGGCCAAGGGCCTGGGGCCGAGGGGACTGAGTATCCCATCGAGGAATCTAAACTCCGTCGTAAGCTCTCCGTCCCCGCGCAAGGTCGGTTGTACTACATCCGCTACGCTTTCAAGATGGGCTGGTCGCTCGAGCAGATTCACGACCTGTGCAAAGTTGACCCGTGGTTCCTCGATCAGATTCGCCAGCTCGTTCTGTTTGAAGATGTGCTCTGCGCGTACGGCAAGCTTGAAGACGTGCCTGCCGACGTGCTCCGCCAAGCCAAGCAATACGGCTACAGCGATCCGCAACTGGCGAACCTCTACCTCGGCGCGGTGAAGACCGACACCATCTTGAAAGTGCGCGCCCGCCGCAAGGAACTGGGTATCGAGCCGGTGTACAAACTGGTCGACACCTGCGCCGCAGAGTTCGAAGCGGAAACGCCGTATTACTACAGCACGTACGAAGCGCCGATGACTGTGGTAGGGCCTGGGGCCGGGGGCCTTGGGCCTAGTGACACCCCCTCGGCCCCAGGCCCCAGGCCCCAGGCCCTTATCTACGATGATGAAGTCCGCATCACCGATCGCAAGAAGATCGTCATCCTCGGCGGCGGTCCCAACCGCATCGGGCAAGGCATCGAGTTCGACTACTGCTGCGTGCAGGCTGCCTTCGCCGCGGAGGAAATGGGCTTCGAGTCGGTCATGATAAACTCGAACCCTGAAACTGTTTCCACCGATTATGACACGTCAGACCTGCTGTTCTTCGAACCGCTGACGCTCGAAGATGTGCTGAACATCTGCGAACGTTTGAACGGCGCACCGCTCGGCGAGTCCGGCAACCTGCATGGCGTGATCGTGCAGTTCGGCGGACAGACACCGCTCAACCTCGCGCACGGCCTGCAGAAAGCCGGCGTGCCCATCATCGGTACCAGCGTTGATTCGATCGACCTCGCTGAAGACCGCGAACGTTTCCAGCAGTTGCTGAAACAGCTTGACATGACCCAGCCGCACAACGGCATTGCGTTCAGCATGGAAGAAGCGGTCGAGATCGCCAACCGCATCGGCTACCCCGTACTGGTGCGACCGAGTTACGTACTCGGTGGGCGCGGCATGGAAACGTGCTTCGATGAAGAACAGCTCCGCTTCTACATGACCAACGCCGTCGATGTTTCGGAACTGGCCAACGCGCCGGTGCTTATCGATAAGTTCCTCGCTGAGGCGATCGAGGTGGACGTCGACGTGGTTGGCGATGGTGCGCACGGCAACTACATGGTGTGCGGCGTGATGGAGCACATCGAAGAAGCCGGCATCCACTCCGGCGATTCGGCGTGTGCCATTCCGCCCTACTCGCTACCACAGGATGTGATCGACAAACTGGTCGAACAATCCAAGCGCATGGGCAAAGCCCTCAATGTGTGCGGCCTGATGAACATCCAGTACGCCATCACCCGCCCACTCGATCACGATGACCAAAGCGATTACCAGATTTATGTTCTGGAAGTGAACCCCCGCGCTTCGCGCACGGTGCCGTTTGTCAGCAAGGCGACCGGTGTGAGTTGGGCACGCGTGGCGGCGAAAGTGATGGCCGGGGCGAAACTGACCGACCTGGACGCAGCAGAAAACTATCAACCCGCCCACACATCGGTGAAGGAATCGGTCTTCCCGTTCAGCAAGTTCCAGGGCGTGGATGTCATCCTCGGCCCGGAGATGCGTTCCACCGGTGAAGTGATGGGCGTAGATGAACACTTCCCCCTCGCCTTCGCCAAAAGTCAGATGGCTGCGTTCAGCCCGCTGCCCACCGAAGGGAACGTCTTCCTTTCCCTGCGCGATAGCGACAAGCGCCCGCACATGGCCAGTATCGCCCAGGCGATCGTGCAGGCTGGGTTGACGATCTATTCCACCCCCGGCACGCACAAGTGGCTCACGGAAAATCGCATTGAAGCCCAGCGTCTGAACAAGATTTCCGAAGGTCGGCCCAACGCCGAAGACATGATCAAGAACGGCGAGCTTCACCTGCTGCTGAACACGCCCACCCGCAAGGGCATGAACACCGATGAAGGCAAGCTGCGTTCCATGGCCGTGCGCTACGGCGTGACCATGATCACCACCACCACCGCCGCCGCCGCCGCCGTAAAAGCCATCGCCGCCCTCCGCAAAGATGACTGGTCGGTGAAGACGATTCAGGATTATTACCCGGTTTATAAGACGGGGGAGAAGAAGTCTTGAGTCGAGAGGGAATGAGTCTTAAACGAGAGACGCGGCAGATGATTGGCAAGTTCCCAGCTCAAGACTCAAGACTTCCTCACACCTATCCCCGCCCTCTTCGCACCTGCCCCGGCGTCCGCCCATCGCTCCGCTGTAGCGCCTCATGCAACCGGCGCACATCGCGGTAGCCGACCGCCTCGGCCACTTCCACGATTGTTTGATCACTTGAAGTTAACAACTGTCGTGCCAATTCTAAGCGTACACGTTCGATGTACTGCCGTGGGGTGCAATCAAGTGACGCCGTGAAACGCCGCTCCAGGTTACTTCGTGAAACGCGCACGAAGTCGAGAACATCATCCACGTTGATGCCCTGCCGCACGTGCTGCTCGATATATCCCGCAGCCAGCGCGACCAACTCATCATCGGTCACAATGCGATTGGTCGAACCTCGCGCCACCACCCCGGCCGGTCGAATGTTAATTGGCTTACGTGCCCGACCGCGCTGCATCATCACATCCAACACCGCTGCCCCTTCGCGGCCAATCTGGTAACTGTTCATGTCCACACTGCTCAGTGGTGGATCGGACAGTTCGCACAGCAACTGTTCGTTGTCCACGCCGATCACCCCCACATCCTGCGGGACGTCGATGTCCGCCAGCTTGCACGCCTCAGTCACATGGCGACCGCGCACATCGTTCATCGCCATGATGCCCACCGGCTTGGGCAACGCCTCCAGCCACGCGATCAATTTCTTCTGGTCCGCCACCTGGCTCTCCGGCCCGCGCCTGCCACTGCGATAAACATGGGCGTCCATGCTTTGCTGGTCGGCTGCCGCCATGAAATGCTTCTCGCGCATGGCAGACAACGGTAAGCCAGAAAATCCGCAATATGCGAGATGCCGGTAGCCACGTTCGCGTAAGTGATCGATGATCAGCCGTACCGCCGAGGCACTGTCGCCCACAATGCGCGGCACGCGCAAACCGCTGTAGTAACCGGCCAGAATCACGCGAGGCCCATCGAACCGCCGTAACGCTCGCCCCACGCGGTCGTGCAGCAAACGCACGATCACCCCGTCAATTCCCTCCCAGCGCATGGGTGGCAGACGACCGCTGGCAGACAGACGCAAGTCAGAAGGCAATTCCGCCACCAGGTTCCACGGCCCGCGCTCCTGCGCGTAATCGTGCACGCCACGAGCAAGCTGCCGACTGAAGTCGGTGCTCAAATCCAGCCACAGCAGGACGGTCGGTATGTCGTTCGATGATCCGAACATATCGCAAGACATAACATACCGATAAATACGGAAATACGCATATTTATTCTGTGATTACGGATTGTGGATGCGCCTCAACAGATTATGCTCGAAGCACGTGAATCATCACGACCCACACTTCAGGAGCGCGTCATGGCCAAAAAGGTTCGTTATCAGAAGTTCGACCTGCCCCACCACTGCAAGTTGGCGGAAAACTATCTCACCACCATGGTGGATGAGAACTTCGACTATCTGCCCTACTGGCTGATTGCAGCGCACGAGAACCCGGCGTTCGTCGAGCACTGCCGCGTGGATGATGCGGAGCTGGTCGCCTCGTGGTACGAAGCGATCGTTGCCGTGCGCCAGGTGCTGGGACTGAAGGGTGGCAAAGCGCAGGAAGTGGAAGATGGTTTCTGGCGGCACATGATGAAAAGCTGGGGCGAGCATGGCCTGCGCTACCACGAAGATTATCCGTGGAGCCACACCAATCACTCGTCCTTCCACGAAATGGCGTACATCCTCAGCGCGCTCAACCGCCGTCTGGAGAATCATCCGAACGATAAGGAATGCGAAAAACGCGCCAAGGCGCTCGTCCGCGGCATGCGCAAGCTGGTGATCGAACGCAAGACGCGCACGTTCTGGTCAGGCGATTCACCCATGGATGTGCTGCCCAGCTACGAATTCCCCAACGATGTCTACCTGCGTGATGGCGGGTTCGACATGACCTGCTGCACCGGGCGCGGCGAACAATCCATCCGCAACGGCATGATGCTGCACGCCTTGGTCGTGCGGTGGGAAATGGCGGATGACAAAGTCGCGAAAGATCTGGCCATCGGTTTGGCGAACAACCTGCTGACGGTCAGCCGGTATTTCAACGTGCATAACGAGTTCTTCGGCCACATCCATTCGGCCGTCTGGGTCGCCTCGGGCCTGGTGCGCATGGGACGCCTCGATAAGAACGAGTGGTTCCTCGAAAAGGGCAAGATCATCTACGACTACGTCCGCTCGATGAGCAGTTCGTTCGGCTGGGTGCCCGAGTATGCCCAGTGGCGCCCCACCGAGGGCGAATTCTGCGAAACGTGCTGCATCAAGGACATGATGCAATGCGCCACCGAAC
>JANQFT010000082.1 GCA_028277685.1 Phycisphaeraceae bacterium | reverse complement strand
CCGATGGCTGCTATGCCGTTCACCTGGCTGGCGCTTTCAACAGCACGCTCAAGATCACGCTGCAACTCGTTTTTTGGTCCACGAAGCCAGGACTTAACCGATGAAATCGGCTCTCCTAACAAATTGAGCTGCACCAACTGCATCTGCCGCTGCTGTACAGCAATGCCTGCCACACTCCGGGAAGTTGGATCCATTGTGAGCGGAACCTGCGGTCGTCCCCGGCCGGCTGCACGTGGTGGTCCTTCTTGTAGCAATTTTTCTGCCAGCAGTTCATCCACCAGATCTCCGACGGTGTTGGGCCGTAACGCGAGTGCTCGGCACAGATCTCGACGACTGATCTGCGGCTTATCCCGGACAGCGCGAAGGATGGCGTGATGCCGTTGACCAAGTTCCATGCCCTGATCCTATATGGGCTATTAGAGAGGTAAAATAAGGACATTTTATTGACAACGCATATGATATTAATTTAAGATGGCATCCGCAAGGAAAGCGTTTTCTTGCCATCCAACATGGCAAGATTTCCGCCGGCTGGTACGCAATGCTCATTGTGTTCGGGTAACAGGTTGCGGGCCATTGTTGAGCGGAAAGCTGCATCGATTCAGGGAGTGTGCGGGAGGACCGGCCATGACGATACGCGCGGTTAGCTTGGGCATCGCACTCGGGATACTGATCAGCCTGACGACGTACTACAACGAGTTCGTCATCCAGCAGGCATCTCTCATTAACCATCTGCTACCCATTTCCGTACTTGGTTTTGCACTGGCGATCGTGCTGATCTTCAATCCTCTGCTTGGGCGTCTGGGATACCGCAAGCTTCTTGGCGGCGGAGAAATTGCCGTTGTGGTTGCGATTGGGCTGGCCGCATGCACGTTTCCAGGTGCGGGGTTCTATCGAACGTTTCCGACGAATCTGGCGATGCCGAGTCACTGGCTGAACGGGAACACTGCGTGGCAGTCGGCCGGCGTGATGAGTTACGTGCCTGGCGGTTCATCAGAACTGGCAGAGGGGCACATTATCAATTGGACGGAATTGATTGAGGGGATCGCTGTTGAAGAAAACGCTCCCCGCAACGCCGTGGCAAAGGCGGTGTGGCAACGGCTCGACCGTTCCGACCGTGTTGGCTTTCTCCAGGCCCGGCAAGACGGCACCACGCGCGTTGGCATGCGCCTGCAACTTGTTCGGGCCATCAACCGCGCCATCACTGCGAGCCTGTGGACAGACGCCATTGCCGACCTCGACGAACTGCCTGAACATCTGCCCGACGTATCGGGTGAGGCAAACTTTGCTCCGCATGAGATGGCCTACATCAATCGCATGCTCCTGGTGCATGCTTTTCCACATGCTGTCTTGCCGCCACCACATGGCAGCGGGGTGCTGTTGGTGGGCGGGCGAAAAGACCCTGTCGCCGTGCAACCGTTGATCTTTGGTGCGGATGTTGATGATCAGGTAACGCTGGCCACAGTGCCTTGGCCGGCTTGGTGGCCAACGCTTCGTTTGTGGGGGGGAACTGCGCTGTTACTGGGGATTGCTTCAATCTGCCTGGCCTTGATTGTTCATCCGCAATGGTCTAACCACGAGCGGTTGATCTATCCAATCCCACGGTTCCTGGCGGAGGTGTTTGAGCGTGATGAAGGCAAACGTTGGGCGCGAGTCGCCACACAAAAGGCATTCTGGATGACCTTTGCTGGGGTGTTTTTCATCCACTTGATTAATGGCCTTGGCAGCTGGTTTCCGGACTTACCCACGATACCCATGTATCTGCCGCTTGACCCGCTGAAAGCCCTGTTTCCCGAGGCAGCGAAGATCAAGGCATCCTCAAGCTATTTCCACCCTTGGATCTTCCTGAGCGTGATCGCCTTTGCGTGTTTTCTGAACAGTTCGATCAGCTTTTCTGTCGGGATGGCGCCTCTTGCATTTACTTTGCTTGCGGTGCTCATGGCATCATCCGGCCAACTGCTTGATGCGGACTACCTTGGCGCCAAACGAGCCAACATGCTTCGCTTTGGTGGATACCTGGCCCTGGCGGCGATGATCTTCTTCCACGGAAGGCACTACTACTGGTCGGTCATGTGCGCAGCAGTGGGCATCGCGCAGCCCAAAACACCACGAACATCGATATGGGCATGTCGTGTGCTGATCGTCGCGCTCGGACTGAGTATCGCTCTGCTGACCACGGGCGGGCTGAGTTGGCCCCTGGCGATGGCCTGTGTGTTGTTTGTCACGATCACCTACATCGTGCTTTCACGTATTGTCGCCGAAACGGGCATGTTCTTTATTCAACCCTATTGGATGCCGGTGGGGGTGCTTACGGCGATGCTTGGGATTGATGCCATTGGGCCCACGGAATATATCGTTCTGGCGCTGGCCTCCACCATGTTGGTTGGCGACGTGCGAACTGCGTTGATGGCCAACCTGATCAACGCATTCAAGATTGCCGATCGACCTGATGGTGCCCCGCCTCGTCGCCTGTGGCCGGTGCTGACCACCATGATCATCGTGGGTTTTGTCATTGCCGGGGGTGCAACGCTGCTCACGCTTTACACCCACGGTATCGGCGGCACTTCGAAGTGGGTGCAGGATATGCTGCCCTCGATGCCATTCGACAAACTAACCAGTTATGTCAGCGACATGAGCGCCCGCGGCACGCTTGCTCAGGCAACATCGGCCACAGGGCTTGATCGACTCGCAGCTTTGAATCCTGCCGAGGGTGCATACTTGTGGTTGGGGATCGGTGCCGTGTTGGTTGTCTCAACCTCCCTGGTGCGTGCGCGCTATGGGTCTTGGCCCATTCATCCGGTTCTGTTTTTGATATGGGGCACTTTTCCGTCGAATCGCTTTGCTTTCTCGTTTCTGGTTGGTTGGGCAATCAAACTTGCCATAGTCAAACTTGGCGGGGCGAAGCTGTTCAACCGGGTGTTACCCATTGTGGTTGGCGTGATCGCCGGCGAACTAGCAGTCAGTTTTGTGTGGCTTGCAACGGGGACGACCTATTACCTGATGACCGGCAAGCCGCCTGCCAGCTATTCCGTGTTCTAAAGGCGTCACCTGATTTTCCAGAGGACCACGCGAATCATGTCACGTGAATCTTCACTGCTGCGGCCGAATGATCTTGTACTGTTCCAAGGTGATTCGATCACGAACGCCTTTCGCATGCCGCAAGAAATGAGTAGTGCTTACCAGATGGGGGCGGGCTACGCCATGATGTGCGCAGCGCGGATTCAAGCCGATTATCCCAGAGACAACATCCGCTTTTTGAATCGTGGGGTAAGCGGCGACCGTATCTTCGATGTGCACCGACGCTGGCAGACCGATTGCCTCGACCTGCGCCCGACAGTCATCAGTCTGTTGATCGGGATCAACGATACCAACCCCGACCTCACGGATGACCGCGCGAACGCCAGCAGTTTCCAGCAGGTTTATGACCAGCTTCTTCAAGAGACGATTACGGCGTTGCCGGAAGTGCGCATTATCGTGCTTGAACCATTCGGACTCGAGGTTGGCGAGGTCGACCAGGCCAGGATCGCCCGTCTACAGACACTGCAACATGCCGCACGCCTAACCGCCACCAAGCATGACTGTGAATTTGTCGAACTACAACATCACTTCGATCAACTGGCAGGTCAGATGAGCGGCGCATACTGGCTATACGACGGAATTCACCCAACTGCAGCCGGACATCGCATCATTGCTGACTGCTGGTTGCGCGCGGTATCCACACCTAGAGCGATCGAGAAATGACAAACCGCCGTGCTTTCGCATGTGGCATGATCAAACCCAAACCGGCTAAACTGAGATGATGAACATCGAGCCATCAGAAACACCCGCAGACGGGCAGATCAGACGTAAGCGCACCAGCCGCCCGCCGCGTCGTGTTGTACTCGGATTAAGCTGGTACAGCCATGGCATCCACCGTGGCGTAGCGAAGTATGCTCGGGACGCGGAATGGATTTTGGATCCCACCCTGACGCACAGTGTTTCGCGTGGGTTGGGTCGATTACCTGAAACGCGGGCCGATGGCTACTTGTGTGTGCTTGGAGAGTCAAAACTACTGGATCGCCTGATTGCCGATGCGGGCAAACCCACGGTGGACATGGCATTTCAAGCAGATCACGTCAACGTTCCCAGAGTTCTGCCCGATGGACACGCCCAGGGCCGTATCGTTGCAGACCATCTGCTGAGTCGCGCTTTCAAGAACTATGCCTTCTTCATCCGCAAGCAGGATCACATCGCCCTGGAACGTCTAGCAGGCGTCGAGCATGCACTCGACGAAGCGCACGCCAAATTAAATTTGTTGAATTGGCATGCGCGCAGTCGAAGGAAGAAGGCATCCGGCCGTATTCCCTGGCTGGCGCAGCAACTGAAAACATTGCCCATGCCCCTGGCGCTTATCGCCGAAAGCGATGATGCCGCCATCGAGGCGCTCGAAGCCTGCGAACTGGCCGACCTGCTTGTACCCGAGCAAGTGGCACTGGTGGGCTATGACAATGACGAACTCGTCTGCGATTTTGCCCGGGTTCCTTTAACCAGCCTCGACTGTAATCTTGAAGGGCTCGGTTACGAAGCTGCGAAATTACTTGATCGACTCATGGACGGTGAACCAGCGCCGCCTGACCCGATCCTTGTTCAGCCGGGTCGGTTGTTTCCGCGACAAAGTAGTGACATTCTTGCGATTAATCATGTACAGGTGGCACAGGCTTATCGTTTCATCCTCGCGAATTACACCAACCCTCAGATTACCGTGCCCGACATCGCGTTGGCTGCGGGGTTATCTCGCAGTGGACTGAATAGAGCTTTTGCTCACCATCTTGGCAGGTCGGTGAGTTCGGTCCTGCATGAAATTCGCGTCGAGAACGCTAAACGAATGCTCGCGGGTAGTAATCTGGCCGCGGGGCAGATTGCCGAAGAATGTGGTTTTTCAAGCCTGAAACACCTGCGACGTAGCTTGTTGAAGGCCATCGGTATGGGGCCGAGGCAGTACCGCAGCCTCAACTGCCCCACCTGACAAAACCATGCTCAACGATCGATCAAGAACACACGAAAGTCGTGTTTGGTAATCGTGTCGGTTTCGAAGCGGCCATCTCTTGCCGTGAATGTGTTTTCCTGTCGCTCCCAATCAACAGCCCTGAAGTCAGCTGGCAGACGCAACTTGACGTGATCCAACTTCACTTTGGCTGATCCGCCTTCGTCCCAATCGCATAATACCAGGATAAGCTGTTTGGGTGTGTCGTAGATCACCCATGATGTTTCCATGCCTTGCACCTGCGCAACCGGCTCAGCCTCCCAGTAGTAGTATGTGCGGCAGGTGTTTGTCCCCATGCCATTTGCAACCAGATGCTTCATAAGCTGTTTGTACAGACGGTCAGGCTCATGAACCACCAGTCCATGCGTGACGGCAACCCCAAAGCGCGTGCGTTCAACCCAGGTTCGCTTATCACCATCTTTTATTTTGAAAGTGTGCCCGTTGAGCACCGTGGGAATGGTACCTGCCTGACGCCCGGTGTTTACCGTCTGAATGTACTCACGTGTGAATCGATCCTGAAAGTCGGTCGATCCATACTTCCATTCCCAGCCGAACGTGATGCCTGTCCAACTGAAAACCGGCGCAATGTATGCATTCGTTGAGTGCGCCATCATGAGATTGGGTTGATCAAACTCATGACCGAGTACAGCAGCACGTTTGGTCAGTTCACGTATTCGCCAGATATCGGCCTCCGGCTGATACAGGCCATCCTCTCGTGTGTAGCCCTTACCCGTGATGTGATTGTCGTTGGAAAACAGGTAAATGTTGTCCCAATAGATGGCATCGAATCCGTGACGAAGAAACTCACGATAATGATACAGAAGAAAATCCTGTCTGCTGCGCGGCAAGACCACCGAGAAATCAATCGGCCCCTTCTTCATGTTCTGACGCGTCTCGCGCGGATTGAAATTGCCTCGCCGCCATTCGTCTTGGTACACCCGCCAGTCAAGTGAGGTCTTGAGCCCACCACGAAGATTCGTATACGGAATCAATGCGTCCACACGCCCCCCATCCAATACACTCTTCACTTCACGGTGTACTCCGGGATGTTTCGCGAGATAGGCATCGAAGAAGGCATCGTCGCGCTGGCCCAGTTTCCGAGTTTCAGCCAGCTTGCGCACAATCGTGAAGTCACGGTTCTGAGGGAACACGCTATAAAGATCGCCGCCCCAGTACATGCACATGCCCAGTAGGTGAACATCATGATTGCCCCACTCACCGAGCGATACCTCACGCCAATCGGGATCATTCAGTTGTGGCTTGGCCGGCGTCGCCATCAGACCAAACACAATGCGTCGCTTCTCTTTGATGATGGTTGGCTTTTGAATCAATCGCACGCGCAGGTACAGGACACTATCGCGACGTTCCAGCGCCAAAGAAGGCACGTGGAAATCATCTAGAACCCAACCCTCATCGGTGGAAGCGAACCAGCATAACCCACGCTCCACCCCTCCTACCCAAAGATACGGTAGGAAGGTACCCACTAAGTCGCGCCGCGAAGCTTTTGCACTGGTCCACACGATCCCTTCACCGTCGGGTACGCGACCCGCGTAGTTCATGCGCAAACCATCACCGCAGGCGTGCATCAACGGGAAATGGCGATTCGACATGGGTATCACCAGTTCCATTGCCTCGACGGTTTGGCCTGCCGTCGGATGCAAGTCGAGCGTAACTTTCATGGCGCCGTCATAATCAAACGCGCTGATCGTCGTGCCTGAGAGGGCGCCGGCCTGCCAGTTGGCTTTGGCAACAACGCGGTGCGGCTGGATGCTTGTGAACTGCATCGCCCCTTCAAGTTCTTGAGACTTGTCGCCCTGGGTCACCTTGAAAGTCATGGGTTTAGCCAGAAGTGCTTCATCAAGGCTGTGAACCTGATCCCAAAGACCAGCCGCATTCATGGTGTGAGATCGCAGGACGGCTTTGACCGTGTTGCCTTGGCAAGAAAGAGGCTTGAAGGGCGGAATGATCTTGTCGCTGATGCCGATGTCGTTGTTAAGCCAGGCGAATGAAGTGCTGTGATCGAAGATGACGTTTTTTTTGACCAGCACCTCACCATCCACGTCTTCCAGAGTCAGAGCTGCAACGAAGCGACCGTCAGGCAAATCATCGATTTGCCATTTTTGCTCTGTGGCGAATCGCGCTGGTGGAGCGACCTCCGTCATACGCATAGCTTTGTCTGATACCGAATCCCGAATTGACAGACGTATTCGTTTAACGTCCAGGCGCTTCGGTAGCGTGGCATAGTCAATTCGCCACCTCAGCAAGCGTGGTGTTGGATGCCACTCGATATTAAAAGCTACTGCTTCGTCCGGCGTTGGTGGGTTGACGCGATCCCAAGCACGCTTGGGTTGCGTATGCCACCTTACATCACGGTGATAAACGGTATGCTTGCCGCTGACCACGTGTATTTCAGCCAGGGCGGGGTAGTTTTCAGATGAGAACAGTGGTTTACGGTACGCGAACAGTTGCGATTGACCGGGTTTCAAGACCACAGAGTCGTTGCGACCGTAGCGCGGTTGCTGCTCAGCATTGTAGCCCAGTCGCACATTCACAGGCATCGGCGAAGCTGTGGGGTTTGTCACGGAAACGCGGACATTGATTCCGTCGGCATCCTGGAATCCCTGCTCGCTCACGATCGGTGCATCATCGGTGAAGCGAACGCGAGACATCGTTTCCGCCGAGTCGAACGCAATCACACCCGGAGCCCATCGTGATTGATCCCACGGACGCTTGTAGTTTCGACATACCCGGATGCCAAGCTCTCCGGATGCATCTGTGATTTCAAGATCTCGCAGCGGAATAGCGCACTCGACCACCCAGATTCCGTCAGCAACCGAGTGCGCCTGGTGAAGCCCTTCTGCACGCCACCAGAGATGGGTCGAGCCATCGCGCCGATCATGCATCGCATCATAGATCGCGCCCAGCGGATTGAGCATCACTTGAAAGTAACGCCCCTTTCCACCAGTTGGGTCGGTATCAATCCAGAACTCGACTGAGTCATCGTGAATCGCACGGCTTGCATCCATACCCCGTACGGGTTCATGCTCTGCCTTGACGCCCACTTCCGGATGAACAGCCGATCGGACAGCGAAATAGATTTGCTTGCCATCGCAGCCGACCCAGAACTCGCCTGCCCGTGGTTGCAGCATGTCGCGTGCACCAGCCCGTTGGGCGACGAACCTGGCGACATGCATGGTCTGCCACTCATCTGGATCGATCCTGCCGTCGATCGAGGGTGCTTTTACCATGAATGGAATGATTGCTTCAGGGCGAACGTGTGCAATGTTTGTGTTTTTCTGCGCCCACAGCGAAGAGACAGTGAGCAGTCCCACAAGGCCAATCGTTACGAAGTTCACCGGAGCACGACGTGTGTGGATGATACTCATGCGTAGTATTTCCTGGTTGGCAGCAATCAGGTGGAGGCGTCGGTCAATTCTGGCACAAGAACCGTGGGGCGAAGCACCTGCACACGCTTCGGTTGGTTCGTGTCTTCCAGAAGCCCCAAAAGCATGTCTACGAGTTTTGTCGCGAATTCATCTGGATCGAGTTGCAGACGTATGATCGGAAGATCACCACATCGATCACGCCCCTTATTGACGTGGGTGGCAATTTGTATGTCTTCCGGAATTCGAACGCTTCGATGCATCATGACACAGGACAACTCATCGAACAGAATGTCATCCAGCACGACAAGGCCATCAGGGCGCGAACGGTGGTCACGCCACAGTGTGTGAAACGCCTGGGCGACTGCGTTTGGTGTGGCAGGCTTGACCGTATCCAGCAACCACTGCGAGCATGTACGTACACCTGCTGTTTCAATCGCTTTATTGAAGGCATCGCGTACTGATTGATCAGGTGCGCCGCAGCCCCAGTTCAGAAGACCGACCCGTTTGCTTCCCTGTGTAGCCAACGCTTCAACGCCTTGGTGCGCCATGTCTGCATAGTCCGTACGCACATGATGCCCTGACTTCAACCCCACGACAGGTACGGCCATCGCCTGCGCCGTTTCGAGCCAGGGCGCGTTGGGCCGATGGTTCAGAACGAGCACCCCACCGATCTGCCCGGCGCGAAGTTCCCGAAGAAATAGTGGGCAGGATGTTTGCTGACGATGTTGTTGTCGCGGCGAAGCCTGTCCCACGTAAAGTTGTGAGGTCAGTTCTGCCTTGGCGCACAATTCACCAAGTCGCTCTGCCACATGCAGAAAGAAATAGGTCTCGTTGGGACTGCTGAGTTCTAACTCGCTGTATATGGCGATGTGACGGGTGGCCTTGACCGACTTGAGGAAGTTACCAACGCCATGCCGTCGGTCGATCATGCCCTCCTGTGACAAGGCGCTGAGGGCTTCGCGCACGGTCATAACACTCACCTGGTAGCGGGTGGCCAGTGCCTGTTCCGACTCAATCCGATCACCTGCCTGATAACGCTGTGGCAATTCCCTTCGCAAAATGGCTGCGAGTTGCTGATACAAAGGCTGACGTTTGAGTTTTGCCAAGGTATTTCTCCAGGCCCTCGAGAAGTTTGCGGATGCCTCAGCCGTATTGACATCTGGTCATCTAATGAGTAGTGTAGCCGTAAATTACTATTACTGCAAATGATCCGTACGAGTTTCACCAGGATTTAAGCGCACAAAACCGAACCACTCCCGCAGTCCTCAACGGTATACACATGCTCTTGAGGCACAGTAGAAACGCCCGGTTGACCAAAGTGGAATTGAGGACGCAGTATGCCCGCGATTGAATTTCTCGATGATCGGTTGCACGTCACTATCTCGACAGATGATGACAACCCACACTTGGCTTTGTTAGATCTTCAGACCGGCCATCAATGGGGCCCGGTTCCGTTGTTGGCGCTTGAAATTCACAACAAGGCGTTACGTCGATCGCGCGCGCCACGTGCATTGCGCGTGCAGTCTGTGGTGCATCTTGAACGTGGTGTCCGTCTGGGCCTGGCCAGCGCCCACGAAAGCTTGTCCATAGCCCTCCAGGTGTATCTGCACGATCAACAGTTGTGCATTCGTCTCAATCCCAACGATGTGAACGAGGGGGATCCTGATGTCTTTCGACTCTTCGCGGTGGATATTCTGCCTGGCCTTATGACCGTCGGCGCAGACGGTACGCTTCTGTTGCCGGTCAATACCGGGGTGCTCTGCAGGCCAGCAAACAAGCCCGAGCGATCAGACGCTTTTTTGATTTATGGTGAGCAGCCGCGGTGGGAACTCACGCCAACCTATCCCTTATGCGCAGCGTGGACTGCAGGTGCGGGTCTTTCAGTATTTGTGCCGCAAGGCGACTGCGATGCGGAATGTCGTGTTCGAACGGATGGAGCTGGTAACGGTTCGACTGGCTTTGCGTTTACCTTGCGTCGCCATTGGCCTGACCCGGTGGACCCAGAAACACGAGAGTTATGCCTTGCGCCATTCACCCCCGCAAAAGATGACCCAATCCGCCATGCCGCACAGCGTGTTCGTCAGCATATCACCGGGCACTGGGGCAAACCAACACTTGAGCAACGCGCTGAAGAATGTGGGGACGTTGCATACCTGCTCAATGCATACATCGTGAAACTATTCCATGGCGTTCTCAACAACGGCGCCATGATGTTCAACTATACCGGTGATATTCCCAAAGGTGAGTTGGTCAATCTCATGACGTTTGCCGAAGCGACAGCAGGTCTCAAGCAACTGCATCAAGCAGGCATTGACCGCGTGGTGACTCAAAGCGTGGGCTGGAATACGCTGGGACACGATGGGTTGTACCCCACACGTTTTCCCATTGAGCCGGCGTTCGGCGGCGAAGAAGCATTCCGGCAAATGATCGCGACGGGTAACGCATTGGGCTACCACATGAACGTTCATGACAACTTCATGATGAACACGCCCAAGTCGCCGGATTGGAACGCAGAATACGTGATTCAGGATATTCACGGTGAGCCCTTGATGAATGGTTGTTGGGCGGCAGGCCCGGAATATGCAACCTGGCCGAACGCACTGCCTGACGAGCGCCTTGAAGGCCACATGGCGAAGATGAAAACATTCGGGATCCGGGGAATGTATTACCTGGACTACATGCAGCACCCACTGGAAGTGAATTACCATCCGCAGCATGGTGGGCCGCGCCGAGCCTATGCGTGTGGCCAGGCATCTGTACTGGAAAAGGCCAAAGAAGTATTCGGCAGCGTCGGCACTGAGTTCGGGTTCCTCCATTCCGCCGTCGCGGCCGACCACCTGTGCACCGGTGGTGAACCTGCGCACATGCGCCGCATCGATCCGACCTGGCCGATCGCCGACCTGATCGATCAAACGGTCCCGGTCTGGCAAATGGCGATGAGCGGACTGGCGATCATCGAAGCCCGGGACGGCGTTACCTGGGCAAATGCCTGTGAAGCGGTGCTCTTCGGCAATCACCCGCGCGATGAATGGTCCGTTCGCCCGGGCGTGATGCCGGTACTGGATCAAGAACGGGTCAACAGGATCAAAGCCATTTATGATTTGTGCCTTGGTCGATTCGGTTATCTGCAATTGCTCGAAATTGTTGGCTACGACGAACCTGCCGAGGGAATGCGAACGACCACGTTTGCAGACGGCACAAGTGTCTGCGTTGACAGCAATACTGAAACATTGCTGGTGAACGATGAACCTGTTGAGCGTCCGTCTGTCTTGATTTGAGTGACGCCAGCGTATTGCTACGCGCAACCGTGCTCTACTCTTTCACCGATCCGAGCATGATGCCTTTGACAAAGAATCGCTGCACAAACGGGCATACAAGCAAAATCGGTAAAATCGTGATCACGACGGTTGCTGCTTTGATGGTCTCAGGTGTCGAGGCAAATTGATCAGCCTGCACCAATCCTTTTTCCACCAATTCGGTGTTCCCCTCAATCACGATGCGACGAAGAACCGACTGGAGAACTTGGAGTTTGCGGTCGTGGACGTAAAGCATCGCATCGAACCACGCGTTCCAGTGCGCCACCGCCGTCCATAGCGCAACCGTGGCCAGCACCGGTTTGGACAGAGGAACATAGATGCGCCATAGGATCGCCCATTCGCTGGCTCCATCCATTCGAGCCGCTTCCCCGAGGCTTTCGGGCACGGCCTGAAAAAAGTTCTTCACGACGATCACACTGAATCCACTCAGCAGTCCTGGCAGAATGTAAACCATAAAACGGTCGATTAACCCGATTCGGCTGATCAGGATGTAGGTTGGAATCAGACCACCTGAAAAGATCATGGTGAATAACAACAGCCACATCACTGACCGGCGCCAGGGCATGCATCGCCTACTGAGCGGATAAGCAATCAGGCACGTCATGAACAGTGTGGCCAATGTGCCCAGCACCGTGCGCCCGATGCTGTTGAGATATCCAGTTCGGATGTCCGGATCACTGAGTACCTTGCGATACGACACAAGCGATAAACCATCACCATACTCCGTGAGGTAGTCGCACGCGGTTCGGTGCGGCTCATTCGGATCATCATTCTCACTAAAGGTTTCTCGAAACGCCTCCCAAAGCAGCGACGAATTACCAGGCACGATGTGGAACCCGGATCGCTCCGCTTCTGCCGCGGAACTTAGGGAGATGGAGACGGTATAGAGAAACGGATATGCCGTGACGACTGCGAGAACAGTCAGTAGTACGCCGTTCACCAAACCGAATAGTTTTTCGCCCCGTGAGCGTGGCATGGTGTGAAGATCCTTCTCAGAATAGTCCGTGTTCCCCGTCACTCATCCGATTAGCCATGGTGTTCACCGCCACGATCAGCACCATTCCAATTACGGACTTGAAAAGACCTGTGGCTGTTCCCTCGGCGAAGTCCATCGCTTGAAGTTGGCGGAGCATGTATGTGTCCAGAATGTCGGATGTGCTGAAAACCGCCGGTCCATAGAGGTTGTAAATTTGATCGAATCCAGCGTTGAGCACATGCCCAAGACTCAGAATGAACAGAACAGCCATGGTGGGTACAAGCGCCGGCAGCGTGATGTGTAATGTCTGCTTCCAACGCCCCGCACCATCCACCGTCGCGGCTTCATAGAGATGCTGCGGAATCGAGGATAAAGCAGCGAGGTAGATCACGGCTCCCCATCCCACACTTTGCCAAATCCCACTGATGATGATGACGAGGATGAACCAGCCGGGGTGCGTTAAGAACGGTATGGGTTCCATACCAAGTGAGACGATCAGCACGTTGATCGGGCCGTCGCTCGCAAGCAACATGCGAAAAATACCCCCAAGGATGACCCAGGAGAAAAAGTAGGGCAGGTATGTCAGGGTCTGAACGCCACGCCTGAACCAGGCGATGCGCATTTCGTTCAGCAACAGTGCAAGCACGACAGGAGCGAAGAAGCCGACGATCAACCGCAGGAAACTGATCACGACGGTGTTTCGCAGCGCCTGAAGGAACGAAGGCCCGGTGAACAGGCGCCGGAAATTCTCCAGGCCGTTCCAGTCGCTGCCCATGACGCCTTCGGAAACACGGAAGTCTTTGAACGCAATGACAAGTCCGTACATGGGGATGTAGTGAAAAATCACGAAGTAGGCGATTGCCGGCACGCACATGAATAACAACGATCGATGTCGTGCCCAGACACGCCGGGAAGCTGGCCGGGCCGGGATGGCGGAATCGCGCGGCTTCACTCAGCGTTCCCTCTTTGCACACCAACCTTCTGCCAAATCTGATGCATTTGTTCACGCAATTCATTCGCTTCTGCGGTAAGCACAGAGCCGCCCTGCGTGTGCCAGTCTTCCACGAATTGGTCGAAGGCCTTCATCTCCTGACGACCAGCAATGATGTCGGCATAGACGCGCTGCTGGAGCATGCGCAGATGTAATAGATAACGATCCGCAGAAGGCACCACATCTGGTTTCAAGAAGTAATCGGGCCTTCCCCATTTTGGATGACGGTACCGATCCATGAAGGCATTGTGCTCGGCCGAGCGCAGGGATCGAACGTGTTCAGGGCGTTTCAGGTTGGGGGTAAAACAGTATCCCGTTAAATGACGTTTGCGGTAACTCGGGCTAGCCCATGGGCCGATGAACGTTACACCGCTGGTGGCGTCCATGATCACACTTCCGGTGGTGGGATCGCGCATGGTGGTGCCGGTCTGGGGGTCAACGCGCGGACTCTGGTAGTCCCAATGCATACCGCGTTTGCCGATGCCGCACAGAATTGAAAGTTGCTTATCCTTAACCACTTCATTCCAGAGCCGTAGTACGCGGAGTACCTTGCGCGGGTCCTGCCGACAGGTGATCCCGAAAGCCATGATGTTTCCTCCTCCTCCCCAAACACGCATGCCGCGATGGCCATGCGGCCCGGTCGGGTGAGGGCCAACAACCAACGCCGCGCCTGGCGATAAAGTTTGGACTTGCCGAGCTAATGATGTCGGAACATCGAGGCGCATGTTTCCCCAGCTTCCATACCAGTTGACATACCCGATGCGACCGTTGAGGAACTTGCGCCGCACATCGGATCGCCGATCACTGAGAAAATCCGGATGAATCAATTGCTCGGCATACCATCGCTGCAAAAGCTTGAGCGCCTCCTTCGCGTCCTGCTGAACGCCACCCCAGATCACACGCCCATCGCGATACATCCAATCGAAAGGTGTGATGCCATATGCACCGAAAACTTCGCTACAGAAAGACCACCAGGTATGCATATTGGCGGTCATGCCGTATCCGCCAATGCCATCAGGCAATTGACTCAAGTTGTGTTGGCGGAACAGTCGAAACGCTTGTTCCATCTGGTCCAGCGTATGTGGAGGGGTATCGAAGCCAACGGTGCGCAGCCAATCGCTTCGCCAAACCGGCGCGGGCGGATAGACACCATCGACCCAAACATTCGGCACGCCCATGTTGCGTCCCAGGCTGGTGTCTTCGTCCAGACAGTAAGGGTAAAGCCACGTCTCAGGAGCTACTTCGTTGATCAAATTCACCAGGTCCGGTGCGTGCTGGAGAATGACCGAATGAGGAATCTCGAGCAGGAAGCCATGCCGCGCATCTTTCTGTACAGCGACCGGATCGGCTTCATAGATCACATCAGGTACGATCCCGCCGCTCAACATCAGTGGTTTCTTGATTGCGTAAGCATGTTGGTCGAGGAAGATCGGTTTGATATCAATGTTGAATCGCTCTTCCAACACGCGCTCAACAAAACCACCTTCTTCTGCATTCGGAAAGCCCGGTACCCCCAACCATGTGATGGTCAGATGAACGGTCGGATCGTCTTGAACAGTCGACCAATCAACCTCAACATGCTTAACGTTCTCGGCGGAACCATTGGGGAAGATCGTAAACAGCGTTAATGCCAGTATGAGTAGAAGCACCATTGATGCCGCCATTCGGCGCTGACGTGTCATGGCTGTTGTGTTCCCATGCGTTGGTCGCGTTGCGCTGACGTTTCACGTGAGATTGGCAAGAGGCGAAAGGCACGAAGATCGTGAGATGCGAGTTCCAGCGACAGCGGTTGTCCAGTGATCACCTGTTGATCGCCTGTTTCGATATTGACCAAACGGCAGGCACCAGCGAACCCCATGGCTTTCAGGTCCATATGCACCTGTGGTGATTTCGGTTCAGGCGCGTTATTGGTTGTTACCCAAATCGCTTCGATACCTCGCCGCACAAATACAATGGTTGGAAGATCAGCATCATTCGCAGTTACGGGTTGATCGCGCTCGTCCCAGTAGCGATAGACTTCCACGTCATCATGTTGCACCAGCTCAAGAATCGGTTGGCGGAACGTTTCAAATACTGGATTCGCCGGCGGGATGTACTGGTCCCAAACATAGGGATCGATGATCAACTCGTGCACCAGACATACGCCCATCCACGTCCTGCTCGTCCAGAGATCACCCACAAGATGTTGCTGCTCGTGCAGCACAATCGGCCAAGCGCCAAGCTGATCGCCATTGCTCAGCGCCAACAGGTATGCCTGATCATGACGGGCGTGAACATCGCCTTCGGAAAACTTGTGCTCCCAATCGTATTGAGCGGTGTAAAAAGAAAGAATGGGAAGAATAAGGGTGGTGGTCATATGGGCCATGGTAAAAGGGAACAGGCCCAACTCGTTCATCAACACGAACTGCCGCTTGGCCAATTCGCGTAACTGCCAGATACCGGTCGATGGCACAACGGTTCCATCTGGCCGGGTGTAGGCGTCGGTCATCACAGGATTGGCGCAGGCAACGAAGTAGTTGTTATCAACGTAGATGCCTTGATTTCCCGCCAACTCGAAGCTCTTGCGGTACCACCACATGGCAAAGTCGCAGTAGCTTTCTGTCGGTACGATTTTCACTTCATGCCGCGCGTCCACACCACGTCGATCCGAAAATTCGCCAAGTCCCCACTCGTCAACGAACGTTTGAAATTCCTCGATACAAGGCGATGAGCTGCGATCGTAGTAAAATATGAGCTTACGCCCTTCGCTTTGGCGCAGGCTGATGGGCGCGGAAGCTTCGAGTTGTTCCATGGTACGTCGACCGTAGGGTTCGAAATAAGGTCTTGCCTGGTGAAGAATCTGATCGCATTGCGTATCGGTGAATGCGCATTCGTTCGCCTGGAGAATCGCTTCCCAGAGACGCATATCTTTGTGTGCCGGGTAGACCGAACCGCAGCAGCCTAAGGCAAACCACTTGATATCGGTGCCGATGATCTGGTACCGATCAGTGAAATAACGATGACGCCATTCGCCCAATCGCGGCTTGACTGGTGAGGCCTGGATGCCAAAGGTAATCTTTCGCGGTTGATGTGGAGTAAATGCTTGATTCACAAGGTGCACGCGCAGTACGAGCGCGTCGCTTTGTCTTTCAAGTTCGATGTTTGGCGTTGCAGGATCCCATGCCCATCCATGATCGTTTTCCGCGAACCAGGCCAATCCGCGATTCGCATCGCCCAGCCAGATGTATGTGCAGAAGTTGGCCGGGCACTCAACGTTCTCGAGTTTGGTTGCGTCCCAAACCACACCCCACCCGCGCGGCACTTTGTCGGTGAGGATCGGATAGCGAATGCCATCAATCATGGCATGCATGAGATCGCAGCCGTCATCACTGAGTGGGATTTCCAGATCGAGAGATTGCAGGGCCTGAATGCCTTCCTCCGGTAACTGCAAGTCTACGCGAACCATGCCGTCATATTCAATCGTTGATGTTGCCTGAAAACGATGATGCTCGAAACAAAATTCATTTATGATCACAGCACGATCATCAGCGGCTTCATGAATCCTGGACGCGGAGGGTTCGAGCAACACATCCTGCCCATCCACCATTGCCCGGTAGCGCATTGGGGCAGCCAGGATTGGCTTACGACTTATGCGCTCCACATCCCATGCCCACACCTGGTCGAGCAGACCGAGGCCATTCATGTCGTAGTCACGAAGCACAAGCCCAACGCGGTTCCCATCCACCTGAACAGTTTCGAAAGGCTTGTAGACCTTACGTCCCTTGCCGAATGTATTGCCCTCCCATTCGTAGACACGCCGAACAAATGACTTGGCGATCGGCAATGTGGGGACATCGCGCCCGGTTGCCTCAGCCACAACTTCGTATTCACCGTTCAGAGGGGGGAGGGAGAGTTCGCATCGGTAGTTCGTATCCTGAAGTTGTTGCTCAGAAACTCGGGCTGTAGCAATCACTTCATGATCGTCAATACGTCGAATACTGAACGTCAGCGAGTGGATCACGGCCTGCTCATCCAGCCCGGTGATGTTCGGTGCGATGCGCAACACGCCGCGTGTCGGGTAGTAGGCAAATTGGAAGTCGAGCGGTGGCTTCGTTTGCTTTGTCGTATTCCAGCGTGGTTCAGACAATGGACGCCAACGTGCGAAACGTGTGAAGTATGGTGGCGCGCCGTTGTTGCCGCATGCCACAGCAAAAAGTTCGAAGCCTTCACTTACGTGATCTTCATCCTCCAGTGAGACGACTTTCGTCGAGCCAGGCGCGACAGTCACTGTTTTTGATACCGTGACCTCCGGCATGCGATCTCGCCGAAGGTAGAACTGCGCCCTGGTGTCCACCGCATCCTGTCCGGGGTTGTGTAAGCTCATTTCCGCTGCAACTCGACGCGAAAATGGATCGGTACGATGCGTCAGATGAACGGCCAATGCCTCGTTACGACTGAATTGAAAGCGCAAGGATGGACGAGGTTCATATTGCCTGGAACCCAGACACGAAAATGCCCACGGTTGTTTCCAATTGCGACACAGATTGAACGACCACACCCCGTTGGTAACGTCACGTTCTGGATCAACAGCTTCCAGTGGAACAGTTACTTGGGCATGCCAGAAGCCATCGTGTAGCCCGTTGGCCACCGCGTAATCACCTTTCCATCCATAGTAAGGTGTGTTGGGTATGCCTCCCCAGACATGAGTTTGGTAGGTCGCTACGCCAACGGCGTTTGCCAGCATTTGATAAGTGACACCTTGAGCATCGTCTGGTGCCGGATCGATCCATATTTCTATCGAGTCATCAAACGCCAATCGATTACTTGGCTTGGTCACCTGCGTGATCAGTGGCTCATCGTTGGGTGGCAGTTCACTGACAATGGCAAAGTGGAGACTGTGTTCCGTGGCACCGATATATGCAAAGCATCGGCGGGGCTGCAGTTGGCCATGTTCATACGTCAACCCGTCGATACAGATTGCATCGGCCCATTGTTCAGGATGAACATGGCCATCCCTCGCTGGAGCCGCGCTCATGACTGGCAAGCAGTAATGGTCTTCGAAGGCGTAAGGCCAAATCAGATCGGGCGTACGGGGCAGATCAGATGCAGGCAATGTTCTGTCCCTCCCTACGGCATACTTGCATGGGGTCGTGCATTATGCCGTTCACATATCACACGCCTGCAACGCAAGCAGTCCCCAGAGAAAATGGCTGGTCTGGTAACCGTAGTATTCATCCTTGCACGCCCATGTTTGTGGGTACCAGGGCTGGTCTTCTTGATCACCTGAAATTCCCATCGTCACGCCGCCGGGAATGTTGCCCATCTGAAAACTCAGCGCACACGGTTGCACCACACCCACACCCGTCATGGTTGAGAGTTGGAAGGGGTTATGACCTAACGTCCATTCAAGCAGGCGGTAGCCGTGACTGAGCAGCTCAGGTCGGTTAAGTACGCGCGCCGCCGCCGCAAACGCAACAGCATCGAGGCTGCAGCGCGCATTGCTTCCAAACTTGTTGTCTGCGAGGAAGTATCGGAAGAAAAGTTCGTCACCAAGCGGACGGTAGTGGCAGTGCGGGTGGTCCAGAGATGGCTGGGCATACAAGCCGTATGGCAAAAGACCGAACGGGTTACGTTGCGCGAACACCAAGGCATAGTCATCGACCCACATTGCCACGGCATCACGCCAATGGCCTGTGTCTGCATGGTCGGGAAACGCTTCGATGAACTCGGCGGCAACATAGATTGGATAACTGGCACCAATGTGTTTGCGGTGGTAGACATTCTGATCACCGGTCGCGCGGAAGAAACCACGTGTTATGCGTTGCCCTCCGAGATAATCGATGACCTGCAACGTTAGTAGTTCATTCAACGCAGCGATTGCTGCTTCTTTGTCCGCTTCGTCGCCGGAGTAACGCCACAACTCCAGCAGGCTCCATGCACGCCATTGAAGGTGATCTGCGCTGTGGTCGTTGGTTGTCTGATCAAAGCGCAAAGAGTCGCGTGCTGCGGCATAGCATCGCGCAGCAAGCTCGGCGTCTGTTTTTTGAAGTGCGTTGGCATAAAGCGCGAATAAAGTAGTGAACTTCGCCGCCGGCTGAGCCCAGCCGGGCCATACGCGCCGCTCATCGCCGCTTTGTCGAATGTTATCGGTGTAGCGACAAGCATGATTATCATGCGGTACGTGGTCACCGCCACCAATATTCTGGTAAAGCGCGCCCGTTTGTTTGTCCTGAATCCCTAGAAAGTACTGCACTCCCTGAAGCGCCTCGGTAAGAAAAACACCTTCTTCCACACCCAGCTGTGATTCGCGTCCGCCCCACAGTCGATGCGCGACCAACAGCGAGATTGCGATCAATGAAGTTGACGTCGCCCACTTACGAAAATCGCCACCGTCATGCCAACCTCCGAGCGCGTCGATGTACAGGTCGTCTTCAGTCAGATACGCATCATCGAGATGACACGCCTCATGCCAGCCCGGCACATTCCGGCCGCAACTCTGTATCTGGAAGTAGCGTAAACAGTTTGGCAGGACGCGGCACCAGACATTATCACGGATCGCAAAGCTCGGCCCCAGGATGTTGCCGCACATCGCCTGGTAGATACCGTCATTCGTCAGATGAGACAGATCACCCACCAGCCAGTTGCCAAAATCCGTTCGCACAGGTTTCAGCGAGGCGCGATATGTATATTGCGCCTGTTCAGGTGAATTCTGGACATACTTCGAGAACCCGTTTTGCTCGATGACACAGAACAGGGCGTCACCAAAGATCGATCGCGCTTCCGGCACGTCTGAAACAAGCACGTGTTTTAACCGGTGAGCATTACGAAACCCGAGTTGATTGGTGATGACTTTCATCGAGTTGTTTGTTGTCATCGTGCCTCAATTGATCTCGTGTGCAAGAACTTTTCCACCACAAGCATGACGGTTGAAAGACGCTCTGGTGGAAAAGCGGATTAACCGTAACGCCATCTGGAAGCTAAGATTTTAACGGGTTGGTCGCATCGATGCCGTCTTTACGTTTGAGCATGATGCTCCAACTGGATCAAATACTTTGTCCCAATTTCGTTGGCTTCAGCGCAGTAAGCTCAGTTCCCTCCACAAGGGTGCCTCAGAAATCTTGTTACCTGATTCCGACTTGGACAGGTTATGATATGGCCAGCCATCCTCCGTGGGACGGACCGCATACGCGACGGAACCATCTCGGAATACACCATTAACGCCTTCATTTTCGTGGGGCGACTCGACAGGGTTCGTTCCATTATCTCTGAAACAAGCCACCCAGCAGTTATAGTCAACCTCGGCTTTGTACTCCCAGAACTGAGGTCGCAAATCGCCGATTTTTACTGCGTTTGGATACTTATTGTTACCTGGCAGAGCTGCGGGGTTACAGAAGCTATACCCACAGAAACGAGGCTTGAAAAAGGGTACATTGAAAGGCCATCCATTAACATATTGACGACCTGGGCAGTCTAACATTGATCTCTTGGCGATGTAACCCGCATCAGGCGTGTTGATATTATCTGTCGCATACAACAAACCAAGCCCATACATTTCGCCATTATTCATCAGTTTGTTACTGTGATCATGGAGCTTCTTCGGCATCCACTGTTGGTTATCCTCAACATACATTCTGATAGCCAACCCAACGCCGCGCAGTTGAGCGGCACAGTTAACACGTACAGCAACGGCTTTGGCCTTGCTAAGCGCGGGTAGCAACATGGCGATCAACAGCGCGATGATAGCAACCACGACCAACAATTCGACCAACGTAAAGCCAAGACGGGTTGTAGACCGATCGCCGATTTGCATGTTCACATCGGTGGTCATGGCGGAGGTCTCCAAGGCGTTTAAATCTGATCTTTATCAAAATCCATTGAGGTCATGTTGTCTCAAAGACTAGGGCTGAAGTTTCCTCCAGCCTCAGCGTTTGTTGCCGACGCCTGCGCGTCCCCCGGTCAGGCGGCACGGCGACGAAGTACCGCCAGTCCACCCGCGGCAAGCAGGATCAATGAAGCTGGCTCGGGGATTACCGTGACCGAATCGATGGTCAAAATGCCATCGGACAGCCACTGGCTGGTGTCCCAAGTCACATTCCAGAGACCGTCGTAAGACGTGGAGGCAATGTTGGCCGTAGACAGCGTTGTCTTACCGCCGGGTGTGTTGGCGATGAGATCGAAGCTATGACCGGCCAGCGGCGTGTAACCGCTATCGAACTCAATCTGGATTGTTCCGCCGGACAGGTCGAGCAATCCTTGCTGAAATACGTTGGGATTGTCGAGCTGGCTTGCGCTGTTGTTCCCGAACACGGGGAAGACCACACTGCCCAAGATGAGGTTAAGTTCACCCCGGTTTGACGCGGCGATGGTGGTGAGACTCGCGGCGTTTCGGTCGGCACCGACGATGAAGGTCGAGTCGGTGTTCATGTTCAGACCGCCCCAGAGTTCGTTGACGCCGGTGAAGGTGGCGCCGGTCACGTTGAACACCTGCCCGTTGGCGTTAGCGCTGTTCCCGACGGACGTTCTGAGGTCGCCGCCACCCATGTTGAGGGTGCCACCGGTGAACGTGAAGATGCCTTGCTGGGCCACGTTGCTCTTGGTGTTCTGGATCAAGCCACCGTTGGCGTTGAACGTGCCGCCCGTGAGTCGAAACTCGGCTGAAGCGGTGTTGAGTTGCTGCATGAAGATGTGACCATTCGCAGCATTATTGAACACGCCACCGCTCTGGTGGAACAGGGCACTACCGGTACCTTGGGCACTGACCTGCATAAGCTTGCCGGTGGTCGGGTTGGAGTTATGCGTGTTCAGCAGGTTGACGGTACCGCCACTCTGCGTGAACACGCCCACGGAGTTGACCCCAACGCCGATGCTGAGAAATTCCCCGACGTTGGCAACACCGGTGCCGCTGATGTTGAAGGTACCGACATCGCTGTTGTTCTTGGCTGCACGCAAATCTTTGACGGTGTTGAGTGTTCCGCCTGACAGGTTGTACGTGCCAGACTGCCCACCCCTTGCCCACATATGACGGACATTGACGGTACCGCCAGACTGGTTAATGGTGCCGCTGTAAAGCTGGATGCCTTGTGTCATTGCACTACCGGCGGTCACATCTGCACCGGCCTGAATATCCAACTGCCCCGGGTTCGATCCCGAAAGCTGAATGTTCTTCAAGATTTGCGGGATCGCGCTATTCAGGGTAACAACCACCGGCTGGTCGATGATGCCGTCATCATTCGGGTTGGTTTGGCCCGGATAGAAAGTGCCGTCACCCCAGTTGGCAGCGTCTGCCCAATTGCCATCACCGACAAGTGGGCTCCAGTTAACGGCGTCTGCCTCCTGCGTTACTGCAATCGTCGCTGCCGTGAAGATTAGAACGATCGTGAACAACCGGCTCGTTTTCATCACAATGCCTCCTTCGCAAAGACGTGGTAAAGAGATTTGAGCATTTCAAATAACAGGACCACTAGGTCACGCGCTTGCAATAACCGATATAGCTCGCTCTGCTGATTGTCAGGCTAGGTTGAGCAGAACAGCGCGGATACTTCGGAGTCCTCTCACTTCGTTTTGAACTCGCCGAGACACCATTTCTTCAGCCACAACACATTCACTTGCGTGTGACTTTCCGCCCGTGCTTTATGCATCTGCCAGAGACATACCAACTCTACACGACAGATGTTAATGGTCAAGACCTATTTAGTGTCACTGATTGGGACATTTTGGCGACATCCGATAAGCCGGACCGGCCCTTAGTGCATGAGCATGCCACCACTCACATCCATAGTAATTCCAGTGACATACGACGCTTTGTCACTGCACAGAAATACGGCAACGTCGGCCACTTCACTTGGTTCCGCAATCCGGCCTAGCGGGATTCGTTGGAGATAGGCTTGCCGACGCTCTGCCAGAGCCGCCGCAGCCATGGGTGTTTCCATCATCCCCGGGGCCACCGCGTTGACACGAATACCATGCGGCGCCACCTCGCGTGCGAGGGAGCGTGTCAGGTTGACCAGCCCCGCTTTGGCCGCTGCATAGTGCGCATGCCCACTCGTCGCGCCGCCGAACGCCGCCTGACTGACGACATTGAGAATGGTGCCGCCAGCACCTTCAGCCAGCCGCCGCCGGACGAAATCTCGCGACAGGATAAACGCAGATGTCAGGTTGATGGTTACGGTCTTTTCCCATTGCTCAATGGTCATGTCCTTGACCAACTCTGTCGGCCAGTACCCGGCGCAGTTCACCAGAATGGACAAACTGCCGAGCTCAGCTTCGACCGTCTTAACCAACTGCTCGACCTGGTTCACATCCGACAGGTCCGCCTGGAAATACGGAAAAGGTTCAGCCTGCATTGACAACGTGTCAGCCTGGCCTGGTTCACAGATGTCTGTAATCGCTACGCGCGCTCCTTCTGTTGCGAGCGCGTTGGCAATGGCCTTGCCCAATCCACCGCATCCGCCGGTTACCAGGGCAACTCGCTTGTTCAACCCAAGTTCCATTTCGTCATACTCCTTGACCGCTCTTCGTGGTCAGTATCTCGATGAATCGGCGATACTGTTCGTTACAGCGTTGCCTGCAATTTGGTCTTGGCTCAACAACTTGCCGCGCAGCGAGATTGCATTGCGCAGAGACATTGACAGCTGTGAGTCCACACATTGCTGCCCCCCAGCATGCGGCATGAGGAGATATCGCAACTTCAACAACCAGGCCTGTGTGATCCGCCAGCAGTTGACACCAGCCTGCGCTGCGTGTCAGTCCGCCGGTAACAATGAGTTTTTTGATGGCGAAACCATGACTGGTGTACTTTTCGATCTGACGACGATGCCCCATCGCAATGCCTTCGTAAACAGCACAGACCATCACTTCATCACTGACAGGTTCATGTCTATCAACAAAACCCGAACGAACACCAGGCAAGTCCCACGCACCGCACGGATACGGCAGGTAGATAGGCAGATCGCCAAGCGCGTCGATTTCGCAGACGTAGTGATTCCAAGCGGCATAGTCCACCCGGTCGCGCAACCATGACTCAAGCTTACGAAGATTGATGGCTGAAGTCGGACTGGACTCCACGACCAGATATGCCTGATCCCACGGACCAACGATCGTTTGCAGAACATTTGCCGGAAACACAGGAATGTTCGTTCGATGCTGGTGAATCGCCCAGGTGCCAGCCGTGACGTGGAGGGAGTCATCGTTCATCAAGCCGTCGCCAAGTGCGCCCAACGCAAGATCAATCGAACCGGCCGCCACGACCACACCCTCAGGCAAAGCAGTGGTCGACGCGGCTTCGGCGGTTATCGTTCCCGTCACATCACCCCAGTCACACAGCGTTGGAAGGCGTGATACCAAATCATTCAGGCCCACGGCATCGAACAATGCTGTGGCCCAATCGCCGGTCTGCATGTTAAGCAGTCCGCCTGCGCTGGCATCACCGCGATCGGTGGCCCATTGGCCGGTCAATTTCCAGCGCAACCAGTCTTTACAAAAACCAATGCGTGCATCGGGTGGCAGCCCGTTTGCCGTAAGTATTGCCAGCGGCTGACCCGCCCAGGGATATCCACCGGCAACGGCCTTCATCTGAGCTGCCAGGCCGTTATGCTGCCACTGATCGATCATGTTTTGTGCGCGTGTGTCTGTCGAACTGGTAGCAAGGCACGATCCATCCGGATGCAATGCATACATACCATTGCCATGGCCACACAACCCGACTGCACCAAGTCTGTAGTGAGCCGGCAGGCCACGCATTGCGTCACGAGTGCAGTTGCTTACGATTCTCCAGAGTTGATCGGCATCGAGTTCGACACGTTCTACCCGGGCGCGCAGGCTGTTGTTTGGGCGTTCTACAAGACGAACAATCTTACCACCAGTGTCGAATACGCCGACTTTGACACTGCTTAGTCCGACATCAATGCCCATAGCCACGAGCACAGTCTCTCACTCCTTTTGTTCTGATCGGCTTACACATCCTGACTCAAATGCGCTTCGAGCGTTAATGACATGGGCCAATCGAGTTGAACAAACTGTTCATGCAAACAGGCGCGTAACGTATCGGGCTGCACATCAGCCACATCGAGATTTTCGCGTTCAGCAATGGCTGCTGCCGTCCCCGCCGCCTGCCCAAGCTGCATCATGGTTCGACTCAAACGGCAACTCGATGCCGCTATCGACGAGAAACCTGAAGCGCGACATGCGATCAGAAGATTACGCATGTCTTCAGGAATCAAACAGCTATAAGGCACACCATACGGGTGCGTCAGTTCTATACATCCGCCGCCCTCACCGTGACGATCCATTGGATGATCTGCGATCGCGATGATGTCTTTGTGTTTTTGGCCACTTAGCCCCGCCAGCAGGTCTTGTTCGCGGAGCATGTACTTAGCGCTGACGCGTCGGGATTCGCGTACCCCCAAAGCGGGGGCAATCCAGTGCAGCTTAAACTTCTGGAATTCTGGCCAGTGTTGCTGGAGAAAATGCCAATGAGCGCGCACGCGAAGTAAACATTCAGAGTAGGCCTTGGATGGACCCAATGCGACGAATTCTTCGCCGGACATGGAAGGCAACATGTTGATATTGATGTCGCCATTTGGGTATCGAGTTGCATGGGTCGGCGGGAAACATTCTGCCCACCAACAGTCAGTTGTCATTGTGGCTGCCAATGGTTCGACACCAGGCATTTGCGTTGGCGTGACACGGTAGATGAGGGTGACTCCATTCAAACTCGTTGATGCATTTTTTGGCGCACTCGGTTCACCGAAGCGATCTTGAGCGTCTCGCCCAAAGTATGTTTGGCACCCACATGCTTTGCATAAGACCGCATTGCCAGTGGCGTCGATCCAGGATCGAGCGTGAACGGCCGTACCGTCAGATAGAGAAGCACTGTGTAAAACGCCATCAGTGGACTCAACATTTTGCAGCGAGGTAGAAACGCGTACATCACAATGTTCTGTTTCAGCCAACATCTGCGTCACCACACGCGTGTAAGCATCAGGCTCGAACATCACACCGTGCCAGGTTCGGCGTTTGAATTGCTCATCGGCCGGTGTGTCGGGATCGCGGTGCCGGCGCAATGTATCGATGTATCGAAGTGTCGGGTCGATGACCTGTTCGCCGCCGGGGAAATTCACACGATCCAGCGCGTGGGGCCAGTAGAATTGATCTTGCCAACAGAAGTGTCGACCGAAAGAATACAGACCAACAGCATCAGGAATACTTTTGAGTCGGCGATAGATATCGAAAGGCAAACCCGTGCCACCGGCCCCACCTTCCCAGTCGTGAACGCCGCCAAGCGTAGCGGTGCCCCCAATGGTTTGCGCCTGCTCGATAAGTATTACCCGCAACCCCAACCGGGCTGCAGCCAACGCAGCACCAATACCACCACTTCCAGCGCCAACGATGGCGAGATCATAATCAGTTTTCATCGGCTATCGTCTCCGCGTGAAGAAAAGGTTCGCTCGAGACGACAAGACCACGTTCATCTGTCACGACAATGAAGCTTAGCTTTGTTTCTGCCGGCGGGGCTGGGGCAACGACCGAACCTTTCGTGATACGAACCGGCATACTCAACCATTTGCGCGTTTTGCTTGGACCTCGACTAGCTGTATACCAAAGCTCTGCCGAGACGATGGTTGTCTGTGAAATAAGCTCAGTACGAATGGTCTGATCAGTTACACGCGCGCGTCTCAGGTTTGGCAGCGGCGGGGCGTTCTTGAAAGCGTGTTCAAGGAACGCATGAATCTCGCGCGTCGCCATGCCGACGTGATCGCCGTGGCGCATGTTTGGTTTGATGCATAAGTACTTTCGCGCAGAAACAAGACGGTAACTCTTCGTGAGGCTTTCTAGTGGATATGCGAAATCTCGAGCACCGGTCACAAAAAGCATGACAGGTTTTACTGAAGGAAGATACTGCGATGGATCCCACAGTTGAACCCACTTTGTGCGATTCGTTTCTGACATTTCATTAAAAAGCCCCATGTCCTTCCACACGCTGTTTTTATGGAGGAAACCACACCCGTACACCGACACCGCAGCGTGAAGTCGGTTGTCCAACCCCGCGACAATGCAAGCAAGGTAACCACCCCAACTTGTTCCGATCACGGCCGTACGGCTTCGATCGACTTCTTTGAAACTTCGCACCAACGAATGGGCAAGGATGACATTGGCCACTGCGTGGTATGGCCATTGGTCTTTGACAGGACGTGAGATGTGTCTGAATTTGTTTTGGCCATTCTGCGTCGGACCACCATCGGGAAGACGTTTGTCATCCGGACCGCTTCCGCCAAGGTGCATGGCAATCGCTGCATAGCCGCGGCTGGCCCAAAGTTTTACCCATGGTTCCCATGCCTTGCCGTTGCCACCATGGGCCAAAACAACTGCAGGTAAGTTTCTGTCGAGTGTGTGATCATCAGACAGGGACCCGGGCGTGGCGTACACCGCATAAACCGATGTAGGTTGGCCGCGGTAGCTCGGACCACGGTAGAGCAAGCTTCGTATTGGCCCCGTTGATTTGATCCATTGGTAATCGGGAACTTGGCTCAACGAAGTCAAATTCCACGGTGTTGTAGCCGGGAGTATTGCTGCAGGCACAATCGGTTCGCCGCCGAACGCGACGGTCACCCGTAAGAAGATCAGAGCAGCCGGAAATGTATATCGCCTACGCATTGGACGCTCCCTGACAAATCCGCCGAAGCTGAGTCAATGCTCTTTGAGAATCCGATCATCGCCTCCGGCAGGCGTTGCTGTCTTGAGGTACTCGGCAAATTCTTTCTGTAGTCTGCGAAAACCTGGGGTACGGGTGTGGCCACCGCCATCGCGACTCATCCGTTTCCATTTGGCTGGAGACAGTTGGAACGCTGCCTCGATGCCGGGAGGCGGGGCGAGTTTATCCTGGTCGCCGTATGCATTAATAAACGGCACCACCATGTTTGGCGCGTGATTCACGGGGTCAACGTATGCCGCCATTGATGTGTACTGCTTCCAGGACATATCCGCGGGCTTTCCGCCCCATCCGACATACTTCTTGTCGATCCAACTACAACCGAAACTAGTGGGCACGTGGATACTCAAGCCAACGATCTTGTCTGGATCAAGTGCGGCAGCTACCCAATTGATCGGCCCGCCTCGACTGGCACCAGCCAGAAAGAGCCGATCCACATCCGGACGAGACTTGAGATAGTCGAGACATCGTCGTGCGAGAAGGATGCACTCGAGCAGATTATTGTCATCGCGGTTTCGCCAGGTACGGAATGTCGCCTTCTCTGGCCAGGCGACGTCGAGAACAATCCCATCGTGCTTCGCACGCAACGAAGCGAGATGCTTACCCGGTTCGCGCGGCACAGTCAGTGTTCCCGAGATCCGCTGACCATCATGACGATCAAATTCAATGCGGTAGACACGGTGAGTTGTACTGCCGCGGTTTTCCAGTTCCGTTAGTTGAACATTGAATGGTCGCCGTCGCATATCAGCTAGTTTGTTTTTCCAGAAGGCGCTGAAATCTTCCGGGCGTGTCAGGGCTGGACGGTACTGTGGCAAGGCGATGGCCAACACATCCTCAGTGCGAGTCAGCTCCTTGCCGTCCAGCGTTGCGGTTACGGTGGCGTAGTAAAAGCCGGGTTCCAGCCGAGGTATGCTCCAGTGTTGCGTGTGAGTCTGCCCCGCTTTGATTGTGGCTGAGGCTCTATCGCGATGTACAGCCTTGCCTTGATAGTAGTGGTTTCGCACAGTCAGTTCGTAAGTGATGGTGTCCGAATCGGTGCTGCTGGTGTTTGATTGGCTGGCCTGAAGCGTTATCTCATCCGGTTGGGTGAAGTGCTTCAGCCCTTGGCCAACACTGCCATCTTTTACAAGATCACCATAGCTCATGCCTTGTTTTCTGATGACCACTGCACCGATGCCTTGCGCCACCGAAGCATCTTCGAACTTGAACGTAACCTTCAACAGGTTGCCACGCTTGGTTGCGCCGTTGAGATAATTCGTTGGTACGACGCGTGGCGTGAGCTGATAACCGACATGAAGTGGAGTGGAGTAGCTGATCATGCGGCCATTGTTGAGAATCATTCCGGTCGTGCCGGAGTATCCTTTGCGCGGTCCCAATGGCCCTCCCTTGTGCCCTGGCACCGTGACGGAAGTGACGATTTCAGGGTTATAAGTAAACAGCAGTTCATATCCCTCGGTTTCCAGGCCAATGGTGGTGGGAGCGAAGGTGTACTCAATGCGTCGATCACCAGAACGCACCGCAACAACACTTCCGTAAGCATTCACCGTGGGCTTGGGCGTGTCCGGCCACAGTTGCCATTGGCGCTTGATCCAGGCGCCATATCCGCCCTCCAGAACGATGTTGTCATCGACGTACAGGCTGAGCAGACCATTGGCACTGATGATCGCCTGGTACCCCACAGCCCGGATGCTTACGCTCCCATCTTCCTGCTTGGTAACTTTAACCTCTTCAGTATCGTTAGCATGCAGTGTTGCGCAGGAGATGGCCATGCAATACAACAAACCAAGGCCGATGAATCGGGCGAAATGTTTCATGATCGAGCGACCTTTCGACTGCGTTTGAGCCGGCGCGCGACAGGTGGTTAATTGGATGCGAGTCGGGCACACAGATGTTCACATAACAACTGTGGGCATCGGCGGAAGGCGTCATCCGATCCGCCAGCCATGTGCGGCGTCAACGTGACATTATCCAACTGAAGCAAGGGATGTTCGCTTCCGAGCGGTTCAGTTTCAAAGACATCAATCGCTGCTCCGGCAATGTTGCCGTTGGCAAGGATTTCGATCAGTGCCTGTTCATCCACGATGCCCGCACGCGCGGTATTGATCAGATAAGCCGTGGGCTTCATGCATAGAAGCAACTCACGTGTGATCATCCCTGAAGTCTCCGGGCGGAGGTCGACATGCAGTGAGACGAAGTCACTATGCGACATCAGATCGCACAGATCAACGCGTTGCACATCAAGCGCCTCGGCCATCGCCGGCTCAACGAATGGATCGTATGCCAGAATCTTCACTTCAAAACCAGAGAGCCGCTTGGCCGTGGCCTGACCGATTGCCCCCAAGCCGATCAGTCCAACCGTCTTTCCCGGCAGTTCCGGGATATTTCCCAGGTTCATGAATGTGCGTCGCCATTCACCATTCATGAGCGCGTGATGTCCACGGGCGATGTTTCGGGCCTCGCAGATCATGATGCCTACAGTGAAGTCGGCGACGGCGTTGGCCAAACGCCCGCGGCAATTGATGACAGGGATGCCGCGAGCTTCTGCTGCGTCCACATCGATATTCGACATTCCGGTTCGGCAGGTGCCGATGGCTTCGAGTTGTTCGCATTCCGCCAGTAGTTGAGCGGAAACAGGGCAAAAATGCACAACGATCAGGTGCGCCTGACGCAGACGATCAAGCAGGTGATTCGGCAATGGAATACAACTCGGGCCATCCTGCTCAACTTGATGGTTCATCGCTTGAAGCGCATCGTAATCTTCCACGCCAAAGTCGATCACCTCAACTTCGAACCCGAGATCAGATAACGGGGCAAGCCCCTTCGACAGATCATTCGGCGTGACGAACAGATCACCAACGGCAACACATTTTTTCATCGCGTTGTCCTGTGATCGATCATGGGGTGAGAACAACCTTCATCGCATTTCCACGACGAATGGCATCAAATCCATCGTGAATCTGATCCATCCGCAATCGATGCGTGATCAGCTTAGCAAAGCGGTCACGTTGATCCTGGAGCATGCCGATGGCTTGCCGCACATCAACTGCAGTTGAGTCAGATGAACCATACACGCGCAATTCACCGTAATGAACAGTGCGGCTGTTCAACGATATAAATTCCTCGCCCACCGGCAGTGAGCCGAACAGACACACCCATCCACCCTTACGGGCAAAGCGTACGGCATCAGCCTGCGTTTGGTTGTGCGGCGCTGTGACAATGACAAGATCAAAGCCTTCACCCTCGGTCAACTCAGGCCACGCATTTTCCATCTCATCAGGTGTCAATACATGCTTTGCACCAAGCTCACGTGCCAAGTCAAGGCGCGGCCCGGGCAGTTCGACCCCATAGATCAACGGCACACCCAAGCTCTGCACTGCCAGGGTGTGCAGCATACCCAGCGGACCGAGCCCGATGATCAACACCGATCGCACTTGATCCATGGGAACTTTGCGGTGACTGTTGAGCGCGCAAGACAATGGCTCAGCCATCGCAGCGACCTCAGCTTCAAGATCATCCACCGGTACCACATACCCGCCACGAACTGCTTTTGACGGGACACGCATCCATGTGGCCATGGCACCGGGATGGTGGAAACCCATGGCTTCTGCTGAGCGGCATAGATTTGTCGCTCCTTCCCGACAATAAGTGCATTCGCCACAACCAAGGGTGGTGGCCATGGTCACACGTTGTCCTTCATGCAAACTGTCGACACCGAAGCCACATTCAATGACCGTGCCACACAACTCGTGGCCCATGATCATCGGTGGTTGTAGCCGCGGGTTGCCTTTGGCCAATGCTTTGATGTCTGTGCCACAGATCGCGCACGCATCGATACGTAGCAGGATCTCGCCGTGCCCAGTCGTCGGCTTCAGGAATTCTTCTGTACGCACGTCGCCTGGCGCGTGATACACATTGGCGACGCCGGTATCAATAGCTGCCGGATTCATCGATGATGTCCTTTGTGTCGCTATCGCAGATCGCGGGGGTTGAGGCGTAACCCACACCGAGTCTTGCACAGCCCATCTTCACAAATAACTCAGCGCGCTCACGATCGCGTATGCCACCTGACGCTTTGACCTCTATGCGTCCTCCGGCAGCATCAAGCATCGCAGATACTGCCTGCTCACTCGCTCCGCCATCCGCGAATCCGGTCGATGTTTTGACGAAATCCGCTTGAGTCTCTGCTGCCAGCGTCGTGGCGGAGCGAATCTGATCATCATTGAGTTGCGTCGTTTCCAGAATCACTTTCAGTAGAACGCCAGCTGGTCGAGTGATGTTAGCCACCGCTTCCATATCAGCTTGCACACGTTGCCAGTCGCCAGAGCGGATCAAGCCATAGTTGGCAACCATGTCGATTTCGCTGATACCAAGGTCCACGTAGCGTTTGGCTTCATCCGCTTTGCCGTCCGGCAAATTTGTGCCGTGAGGAAACGCGAGTACGCAACTTACCTGCGTGTTCGTACCTCGACACAGTTCCTGTGCAAGTTTGATGTCAGCCGGTCGCACACAAACGGTGCGCACACCGTAATCCACCCCCAATTGAATGGCGTCCGCTGCTTCGGACTGTGACATCGACGGTTTCAATACGGCATGATCGAGATATCGCGCCAGTTGTTCGCTTGCCATATTCAATGCACCTCTCTTCCGCCAGTGATGTTGAAAGCCTGCCCGGTGCAGTAGTCGCCCTTTGTTGCAAGAAACACAACGAAATTGGCGACGTCCTCAATTGAGGTAAGGCGTCCCAGTGGGATCTTCGCCGCAAACTTTTCAACGACCTGATCCCGTGAAAGACCAAGATTCTCTACATATCCCTTTGATACATTCCCCCAGACGCCCGTGTGATCAGTGATGCCCGGACAAAGACAATTAGCAGTAATGTTGTGAGGCGCAAGTTCGAACGCCAGGGCATGGGTCAACGCGATCACTGCTCCCTTCGCAGCCGAGTAATGCGCCATTAGAGCAGAACCGGTTTTTCCGGATTTCGATGACAAGTTGATGATCCTGCCATAGCCTTGACGTTTCATTCCACTGGATACCGCCTGCGCACAGTAGAGCGTGCCGTGCACATTGACGCGCATCATCAGATCCATCTGTTCAGGTCTGATCTCTTCGAAAGGTCGCTGATCCACCACACCGGCGTTGTTCACCAGGACACTGGCAGGCTCCCACGCATCACTTATTCGAGCGATGGTCTGATGCACCGCATCCCGATCGGTCACATCGACAGGATAACCGGCGGCCTCGTAGCCCGAATCTCTGAGTTGTGCTGCTGCTTCAGCCGCTTTGTCTGCCGCGATGTCGAGCAACGCGACGCGGCTTCCCTCTTCGCATAATGCCTGCGCAATCCCAAGCCCAATACTTTGCGCTCCACCAGTGACGACGGAAACACGGCCTTTGATGTCCAGTGTCATACTGCTTTTCCTTCCAGTCCCAAACGCCACATTGATTCAGTTCAAAGCGAATCCAGTTCCTGCACCATTGGCCAAACGGTTACGTCCTGAACGATCAGGTGTGGCGGCAACTCGCAAATGTAAGCCACCAGGTCACCGAGTTCTTCGGACTTGATGCACTGATCCGCCACCTCAGTATCTCGAGGCCCCAGGCCTGCAGCTTCGGTGAAGTTCGTATCCCCCCATGAAGGAATGATTGTGGTGGCTCGCACCCCGTGGGGCCGCAACTCCATATCCAGGCATCTTGTCATATGAACCACGCCCGCTTTGGCTGCAGAGTACACCGACCAACCCGGCCAGCTTTTTCGCGCGCAAACACTCGAGATATTGATGATCGTCCCACTACCCTGTTGTGTCATCATTTTCGCCGCACGCCGACAGCCCAGTGCCTTGCCCACAAGGTTCACCTCAACCGACTGTCGTACTTCATGATCTTCCTGCTCGTCGAGCGGCGCGATGCGAATACCAGCCCCGGCGTTATTGATCAACACATCTAGCTTCGCGCCGTCACGGGTGACTTCCGTGAAGACGCGATCCCAGTCTTCACCTTGGGTAACATCCGCCGCAATTGATGCCACGTTCATAGCCGATGCTGCAGCACGAAGCTGCACCTCATCCCTGCCTGTAATCCACACGTTGGCACCACGCGCTCTGAGCGCCTTTGCGATGCCCGCCCCGTATCCGCGTGCTCCCCCGGTCACGATCACCTTTGCTCCGTCCAGTCCCGGCATGACGAATGCTCCTCCACAGCACCAGCCCGCCCATGTCCATATCTCAAATAAGTTGTTTTTTAGATTACTAGTTAATATATGAGATGTCAAGGGGTCTGTCATTCATCCTGATTCTGCACGAATCAGGGACACGACTCTTGGTTATGCAACCAAAATATTGCGTTCTATATATGATCTATTTACCATCGCTCCGATGGGACCAGCCAAGACATCAACCAGCGCGGACGACGCGGCCACCTCTGCCGACCAGTACCACGTTCCGAACCTGACGCGGGCATTGCAGATTCTGGAGTATCTCGCTGAGCAACGCGCCAGCCTTGGCATGAGTGAAATTGCCGATGCTCTGGAACTGCCGCGCAACAGCGTGTTCCGAATCGTGTCGACACTGCGCGACCACGGCTATTTGGCGCGTGATGGCTCGTCAAAGAAATACCTGCTCAGCCACAAGCTGTTATCCATGGGTTACGCTGCCATCGGCGGCGCGGACCTGCTGGAGCATGCACTGGATGTCATGCAGGAACTCCGTGACGCAACAGGTGAAACGGTGCTGATTGGCAAACTCCTGGCCACCGATGGTGTTGTTCTCGAGCAAGTAGTCAGCCGTCACCCGGTTAAATTTGCCATTGATTCAGGGACACGCTTCCCGCTGCACACCGGTGCGCCCGCCAAGGCGATCATCGCTTTTCTGCCCGATGCCGAGCAAGAAGCCATGCTCAGCCGCATGCGATTCAAGAGGTACACCAGTACGACCATCACGGGTAAACGGGCAATGCGCGAAGAGTTGAAAGATGCCCGCACCAGCGGCTATGCGATTGATCGCGCAGAACATCTGGACGGCCTGCACTGTGTCGCGGCCCCGGTAATGAACCACTTCGGGTATCCCACCGCAGCCATCTGGGTGACCGGCCCAGCTTTCCGCTTCCCCACAGAGAAGTTTGCCGCCACCGGCAAGCTCGTCAAACAACATGCTCAGCGCATTTCATACCGCCTTGGGCATGATGTCGCACCACAGACCAAAGACGACAGTCGCGGCTAACGCGCTGATTTCAGTTCAGCCAGTGCTTTCTGTGCCGCGCTCCGGATGCGCTGCTGCATGTATTTTGGTTTGATCTGCGCCTTCTGATACGGCGCGATGGCATCAATGCCGTGTGCACTTCCGGTCTTTCCCAGGGCAAAGATAAGTTGCTCTTGCACCGCCAGGGAACGCTCGACAGCCAGGCGGCGAATCAGAGCGTTGGCTGCCTCGGGTGTCGGCCGACTAACCAAGGCGCGCGCCGCTTCAAGGCGGACCATGCTCTTCGGATCTTCCAGTAATGTGATCAAGGTCTCTGCCCCGCCGTCACTGAGCCGCCCTAAGCCGAACGCTGCTGCCTTACGGAGTGCGTCAAGGTCATGCCCTGCCAATCGCGACAGTACCT